>CAZIFP010000346.1:1190-2912 GCA_964538105.1 uncultured Bifidobacteriaceae bacterium | reverse complement strand
GAGCGCGAGACGAGCGGCGAGTTGACGAAGAAAAACGGATTGTGCGTGGTCGCGCCGATGAGCTTGATGACGCCGCTTTCCACGTCCGGCAGCAAAACGTCCTGCTGCGATTTATTGAAGCGGTGGATTTCGTCAATGAACAGAATCGTCGGCTGACCGGTGTTTTCCAGCCGGTTGGCGGCGGCGGACAGGACGCGGCGCATGTCGGCGACGTTGGATTCCACGCCGCTCAATCTTTCAAATTTGGATTTTGTCTGCCGCGCGATGATTTGCGCGAGCGAGGTTTTGCCGGTGCCGGGCGGGCCGTAAAAGATCAGCGACTGGATGCGGTCGGCCTCGATGGCGCGGCGGAGCAACTGGCCGGGACCAAGGATGTGCGATTGGCCAGCGTATTCGTCGAGGTTGCGCGGGCGCATCCGCGCGGCGAGCGGCTGGGTGCGAAAGTTGTCGGGCGCGGGCAAAGGATTTTCCTCCGGCAATTTTTCTGCCGGTTGGGTAAACAAGTCATCGCGCGCCATATCGGGAAATTAACAGCGAAAAGCAGTTTGCCCAAAATAAAAAACGGTTGCGGAGGGCCGAGCATCGCTCGGCAAGAAGGTCGCAACGGATTCAACCTGGCCGGGCAATGTCCGGCGCTCCGGCGTTGTAGAAAACAAAAAAGCCCGCAACGGGTGGCGGGCTTTGATTTCAAATTTGAAATTTCAAATCTGAAATCTTGAAAGAACCCCCGCCCTTGCCGTGTCTGACAGATCCTTAGAACATGTATTGCTACATGTGGAACTCGCCGGGTGATATTCGACTTCCAGTAAAGGCATGTCGGCCACCACCGCAACTTGCTCCGTGATCGTTTTATTTACGGTTCAAGGATTGTTTCGAATCACGAACAGGGCAGGGAAATTTTTTTGTTCAAAGAGCGTGCTGACTTCAGTTCATTTATCGTCCCGTGCGGGAAAATTCTCAAGTAATTTTTTTGAAAATAATTTCGCTCCGGTGGTTGACAAATCGAAGTGTCCGCATCTGGATTTCTCCGGCTTCAACCTTGGCTAAAAATTCAAACCCCGCCCTTGCCGTGTGCAGCCGTGCCTGTGAACTTTGCATCATACGGGACGGCGCGGACGGATTTCGACGACCAGTCAAGGTGTCGGCCACCGTCACGGCTGATGTCCCAGATCGCGTTATTCCCATTCAAGGTCCAAGTTGCGAATCACGAACAGGGCAGGGTAAATCGGGTTGTTATTGCTTCAAAGACCTGCCGGATACGAACCATGATTCATGCCAAGCCGCTGCATTTATTTTTCAGTCTCGGAGAGTTTGGAAATAGATTTATCAGTTGAAAAACTGTCCTCGCGTGAGGCACTACGGACAAAAGACGCGACACGAGGCATCATTTCAACGGGTTTATTCAACTTCCACCGTGATGACACCGAGGATTTTGGTTTCGCGGCGCTGGAGCAGGCGGCCTAGCGGCGCGAGCGTCTGCCAGTAGAGCAATGCCATCAGGGCGCAGAGCAGCGCCGAACAGATAAGATTGACCGGCACGAAAGCCGGCAGGTCTGAACGGCGCCAAAGGAGTTCCAGCAGCGGGCCGGCGAACACCGGCGCCATCGCCATCGGAAAAAGCATCTGGCAGAACATCAGCACCAGCATTGCGAGGCCGGGCAGCTTGGTCGGCTTCATCGAGCCGGGCTGGATGCGATAAGGCACGAGAATCGAAAGTAGATT
>CAZIFP010000346.1:0-1090 GCA_964538105.1 uncultured Bifidobacteriaceae bacterium | reverse complement strand
GTGGTGGCGCGCAATAAAAACGACGCGCCGATGACGATGGTCACGATAAACGAAGTCGCCCAGGCCATTTTCACTTCGGGCGCGCGGAGCAGCGAGCGCAGCGTGGCCAGCGCCAGCGCGGCGGATTGTTCGGGCGCGAACGGAATGGAACGTTCGAGAAAATCTTTTTTGGTTTTGTCGCGGGGAACAAAAACTTTCTTGGGTTCGTTGGAAATTTTTAATGCCGCCTTGCCGCCGGTTTCGCCGTGATAAAACCGCAACGTGCCGCGATAAGCCCGGAGTAATCCGAGTGTCGCAATGCCGAGGCAGCCGAGCGTGCCGAGCAGCGCCGGCAGCGGATTTCCTTCGGCCAGTGCCCGCGCGCCAACCGGCAACCACAGCGGCGGAACAAAGCCTTCCGCCGCGACCAGGTTGTCGAACATTTTTTTTGAGGATGCTGACTGCTCCTGATATTGACGCTGCCGCTCTTCCGGCGTGGTGTTTTGCCCGAAAGAACCGTGTTTTTGGAATACATTGAAGTAAAGATTCGGCCCCTGTGCGATCAATATAAACACCATCGTGATGCCCATGATGACCGTCCGGCGGCGGCGCGGGTTCGTCATCATCGTCGCCAGCCAGCCGCGCAGGCAATACGTCCACGCCGTGATCATCACGACCATGCTCAACGCCAGCGGCACCAGAAAAATCATTTCCGGCCCGCGCGAAATTGCCAGACCGATTCCCAAGCCGAGCATGAGCGGAACAACCAGAACGATGCTCAACGAAAAATGCGACACGAGATAATTGACCGCGAACATTTGCCCCAGCGCGACCGGCAGGTGCATGAGCTTTTGCAAATCAATCGTCTCGGAGCGCTGCAATTCCGTGAGCAATCCAATCATCCAGAAGAAAAGGAAAAAGGCCGTGACGACAAACCAGACCATCATGATTACCGCCGGCATCGCGTCGTGCAGGCCAAAGATGCCGCCGAGCAGCGCGCCCACGAAGCAAACCGCGCCCAGCATGAACGCGCCCGCGCCGACGAGAACCGTAATTACCGCGCCGAGTCCGCCGCTGCGCCGCCATTGATTTGACATCAGCCGCCAGCGTA
>CAZIFP010000345.1:0-2918 GCA_964538105.1 uncultured Bifidobacteriaceae bacterium | reverse complement strand
TCGCCTGAATTTTACTGCTCGCCAAACGGGATTTAATTTCTGATGCTATGGCTTGATATGTTTACCGGAACTTACACGGCCATCGTCACACCCTTCCGCCACAACGCGATTGATGAGGACGCGCTCGAACGCCTGATCAAAATGCAGGTCAAGGGCGGTGTGGATGGCATCGTGCCCGTGGGCACCACCGGCGAGTCGCCCACGGTGGATTGCGCGGAGCACATCCGCATCATCGAGCTGTCCGTGAAGTTCGCCGCCGGCAAGATCAAGGTGCTCGCGGGCACCGGCGCCAACGCCACGCGCGAGGCCATCGAACTCACGCAGGCCGCCGAGAAGGCCGGCGCGGACGGCACGTTGCAGGTGGCGCCGTATTACAACAAGCCCACGCAGGAGGGTTTGTATCAGCATTTCAAGGCCATCGCCAAGGCGACGAAACTGCCCATCGTGCTTTACAGCATTCCGGGCCGCTGCGGCGTGGAGATCGGTTTGGACACGGTGAAAAAGCTCGCGTCGGATTGCAAAAACGTCGTGGGCATCAAGGAAGCCGGCGGAAGCTGCGACCGCGTGTCGCAGTTGCGCGCCATGCTCGGGGCGAAATTTGAAATTATGTCCGGCGACGATTCGCTGACGCTGCCGTTCATGGCGGTCGGCGCCAACGGCGTCATCAGTGTTGCGTCCAACGTGATTCCGCGCGAGGTTTCGCAGATGGTGAAACTGTTTGCCACCGGCAAGGCCACCGCCGCGATGCGGTTGCACGAGAAATATTATCCGCTGTTCAAGGATTTGTTCATCGAGACGAACCCAACGCCGGTGAAGGCCGCGCTCGCGATGATGAAAATCATCGAGGAGGAATACCGCCTGCCCATCGTGCCGATGAACCCGAAGAACTGGGACGTGTTGCGCACGACGATGAAACGCTGCGGCGTGCTGGATTGAACTATGTGCTGTTTTTCCGGTCCAGTTAGATCTGTGTCTGCGACGAACATCTTCGCCCGCATGGGTGAAGATGGCCGGCAGTTTGTCGTCTATTCAATGACGATTGACATGGCGAAGCCGCTGGCGATGGTGCTGCCCATCCCCGTGGCGGAAGGTTCGGACGAAAAAGCCGTCCGCTTTATTGACTTGGAAAATTACCCGGATTTCTTCAGCGATCTGGACGCGGGATTTCCGAAACCTGACACGCGGCATTTTTTTGGAACCTTAAGTGCGGCGACTACGTCAGCCGCCGTCACGCTGGAAGTTGTCCAAGTCGGGAACTTCGAGGCTTCATTCGTTCCGACCGTGGATGATTTCAGCCGTCTGGACGAGCGATTCAGGATGCCGCCGGACTTGTTCGCCAAAATGCCCGATTACCGGCATTTTGGTTTCGCGGTCTTCAAGCTAAAACCCGGCGCGCAAACGGTGCATCCGATGGCTTTTGAATTTCCCACGTCGCTCGGCGCGCAGGTGTTTTTCCCCACCGTCCACATCCACGACGGCAAAGTCCACGCCAGCGCGGAATTCGACCACGTTTTGTATTGCCAGCCGTCCGGCGCGACACTCTTGAAACTTTCCACCTGGGCGGAATCGCCCAAAACGGCGCATCATTTTGTAAACGTGAAAAAGTCGGCGGGACTTGTCCTCGCCCACGAGCATTGCTACAAACATGAAATGCACGGCCGGCTGCCGAACAAAGATACCGTCCTGGAAGTGTTGAAAAACTCATGAGCACTAAAATCATCATCAACGGATCGAAGGGCCGCATGGGCCAGGCGCTCGCCGCGTGCGCGAAAAACTTCCGCGAGATCGAAGTCGTCGCGGCGATTGATCAAGACGATGATCTGGCTGACGTCATTCCAAGCGCCGACGTGGTCATTGATTTTAGTTCGCATACGGCCACGGTGGAGGTGGCCAAGCTTTGCGTGGCGCACAAAAAGGCGCTCGTCATCGGCACCACCGGCCACACGGACACCGACACGTTCGAGATTACTAAGAACAAGGTGACAATTCCAATCGTCTGGGCGTCGAATTTTTCCACCGGCGTCAACACGCTGTTCTGGCTCACGCGCAAGGCCGCGGAAATTCTCGGCCCGGACTTCGACCTTGAAGTGATCGAGATGCATCATCGCCTGAAACGCGACGCGCCGAGCGGCACGGCAAAAACGCTGGCGGAAATCCTGGCGGAAGTGCGCAAGCTGCATCTGGCCGAGGTGGCGCGGCACGGCCGTAACGGCATTGTCGGCGCGCGCACGCCGTCGGAGATTGGCATTCACTCGATTCGCGGCGGCGACGTCGTGGGCGATCACACGGTCATTTTTGCGAACACCGGCGAGCGCGTTGAACTCACGCACAAGGCGTCGAGCCGCGACACGTTTGCGAATGGCGCATTGCGCGCGGCGCTCTGGGTGGTGAAGCAAAAGCCCGGCCTCTACGACATGCAGGACGTGCTGGGATTGAAATAATTTGTAGCAGCCGACGTGAGGAGGCTCTAATTTAATCCAAGGAAAAGAATGAGCCTCCTCACGTCGGCTGCTACGAATGTTTTCATCGCGCTCGGCTCAAACCTTGGAGACTCGCGGATAATTGTCTTGGACGCGCTGGCGCGGATACAAAACTTTTCCGCTGCGCCGGTTCTCAAATCTTCGTTATGGCAGACGTCGCCGGTGGATTGTCCACCGGATTCCCCCAAGTTTGTGAATGCAGTTGCCGGTCTGGTTCCGCAGGCAGATGAAACGCCGGAATCGTTGCTAAAGAAACTGCGCGAACTCGAAGTGGAGTTTGGTCGAAAACCAAAAACGGTTTTGAACGAGCCGCGGCCGCTCGACTTGGATTTGATCGTGTTCGGAATCGAATTGCGAAATTCGCCGGAGCTGATTTTGCCGCATCCGAGCGCACATTTGCGGCGGTTCGTGCTTCAGCCGTTGAATGAAATCGCGCCG
>CAZIFP010000344.1:1622-2924 GCA_964538105.1 uncultured Bifidobacteriaceae bacterium | reverse complement strand
AAGCAGGGCATGCAGGCGCTGATCATTGATTTGCGCTGGAATCCCGGCGGCCTGCTTGACGAGGCGGTGAACGTCTGTGAAAAATTCCTGCCGCGCGGCCAGCTCATCGTCACCACCGAGGGCCGCGATCCGAAGGAAAATTCCGTTCTCCGCGCCGAGGGCCACGGCGATGAATTGAAGGGCATGCCGATCGTCGTGCTGGTCAACCTCGGCAGTGCGAGCGCGGCGGAGATTGTCACCGGCTGTTTGCAGGATTATCACCGCGCATTCATTCTTGGCGAAAAAACCTTCGGCAAAGGCTCCGTGCAGAACATTTTTCCGCTCGACGACGGCTCGGCCCTCAAGCTCACGGTCGCCAAATATTACACACCCAGTCACAAGGTCATCCATGAACACGGCATCACGCCCGACAGCTATGTGCCGATGACCGATGCTGAGGAGGCGGATTTGCTCATCAAACGCTCACCCGGCGGACTGGAATCACTCGATGAAAAGGATCGCGCGCGCGCGGAGGAATCCCGCGACCTCCAACTCGACCGCGCCGAGGATCTGCTTAAAGGCATGTTGCTTTACAGCGAGCTTTCCAAGCCGGAAAAAGTCGCCGTGAAATAAAATGACGCTGCTCGCCATCGAAACTTCCTGCGATGAAACCAGCGTGGCGGTGGTTCGCGACGGCAAGGTTTTGTCGGGCATCGTCTCCTCGCAAATCAAGCTCCACGCGGAATACGGCGGCGTCGTCCCGGAGCTCGCCGCGCGCGAGCACCTACGGAACCTGATTCCAGTCGCGCAGTCGGCGTTGCGCACAGCCGGAATTTCGGTCGGACAATTGGACGCCGTCGCCGCCACGCAAGGGCCGGGTTTGCCGAACGCGCTGCTCGTCGGTTTCAAGGCCGCGCAGGCCGCTGCGTTTGCGCTGAACAAACCATTTGTCGGCATCAACCATCACGAGGCGCATTTGTATTCGCCGTGGATTGTGCCTGGCGGCGACTCCCTCGTCGCCGATTTCACCGTTTTTCAGCCGAACGTCTCGCTCATCGTCAGCGGCGGGCACACGATGCTCGTGCTCGTGCAATCGGAATTGAAACATCGCATGCTCGGCGGGACGATTGATGATGCCGCTGGTGAATGTTTCGACAAGACCGGCAAGCTCATGAGCCTGCCGTATCCCGCCGGCCCGCTGATTGACCAACTGGCGGAGCAGGGGAATCCGGCGGCGTTTGATTTTCCGCGCCCGCTGCTGCACGACGCCAGCGACGACTTCAGTTTCAGCGGTCTCAAAACGTCCGTGCGTTATTTCATCCG
>CAZIFP010000344.1:0-1522 GCA_964538105.1 uncultured Bifidobacteriaceae bacterium | reverse complement strand
AACGCCGCAATGATCGGAATCCTGGCTGAAAGAAAATTGCTGGCGAACGTGCCGCTTCCGCCGCTCGACGAGGAAATCAAACCCGGCTGGGTTCTGGCTTGAAATCACTTCGCCGCGAGCGCGGCTTCAATGGCGGCAACCACTTCCGGTGAATCAGGCTTGGTTTTCGAGTCGAAGCGCTTGAGAATCTGGCCGTCTTTGCCGATGAGAAATTTGGTGAAGTTCCAGCCGATGTTGCCGGGGTAGGGAGATGTATCTCCCGCGAGCTGCACATAGAGCGGATGGCGGCCCGCGCCATTCACCTCGATCTTGTCGAACATCGGGAAGGTGACGGCGAATTTGCTGGTGCAGAACTGCTTGATCTCCGCGTCGCTGCCCGGCTCCTGGCCGCCGAACTGGTTGCACGGGAAGCCTAGGATGACAAAACCCTGGTCGCTGTATTTTTTGTAGGTCGCCTCCAGCGCGGTGTATTGCGGCGTGAACCCGCAGCGCGAGGCAACGTTCACGATGAGCAGCACCTTGCCCTTGTAGGCGCCCAACGTGGTCGGATTGCCGTCAATGTTTTTGACCGGGATGTCGTAGATGGACGCAGCACGGACGGCAAGGTTTGTCATAAGCGAAAAAGCAAATAGCAGCGCGATGGTTTTCATGAAAATCAGACTAATCCGAACTGGTAGTTTGTCAAATGTTGAACAAGCATCTGACAAAACAACAAATCGGCGGGTGCTGGCTGGTTTTGTTTTTCCTAAGGATGCCAACCCGCTATCCTGCGCGCCCTGATGATTCACCGTCTGCCCATTTACGAGATCGAGCGCGACATCATCGCGCGCCTACAACGCGACCGGCGGCTCATCCTGTCCGCGCCCACCGGCTCGGGCAAATCCACGCAGGTGCCGCAGATGCTGCTCAAGCACGGACTGCTCGGCAACGGCCAGGTGGTCGTGTTGCAACCGCGCCGGCTCGCCGCGCGCCTGCTCGCCGCGCGCGTCGCGCAGGAACTTGGCGTGAAACTTGGTGACGAAGTCGGCTACCAGATTCGGTTTGAGAACTGCACATCGGCCAAGACGAAAATCCGCTTTGTAACCGAAGGTGTTTTGCTGCGCCAGATGATTGATGATCCACAGTTGCGTGGCGTGTCTGCAATCCTTTTCGATGAGTTTCACGAGCGACACCTTTACGGCGACATCACGCTCGCGCAAACGCTCGTTCAGCAGGAAAAACATCGGCCTGACCTGATGCTCGCGGTGATGTCCGCCACCTTGAACGCAGGGGAATTGGAAAAATATCTTTCACCCTGCGCCGTGCTTTCTTCCGAAGGCCGGATGTTTCCGGTGGAGATGGAATATGCCGAACTGCCGTCTTACAACGACAAGCGCCCCGTCTGGGAACAGGCGGCGGACGCGTTCAGCAGCTACGTCCATGGCGGCGGCGAAGGCGACGTGCTCATTTTCATGCCGGGCGGCTTCGAAATTGCCCAGACCATCGAAACTCTCCGCCACACGAGCGAGGCGAAGGGATTTAT
>CAZIFP010000343.1:0-2965 GCA_964538105.1 uncultured Bifidobacteriaceae bacterium | reverse complement strand
CCATCACAAGTTTTGCGCCTTTGGCAACCGCACGTTTGATTTGACCGAGCAGTTGTATTAAGGCCGCTTCGGTGGACAGTGGGCCAAGCGTCGTTGCCCAATCCATCGGGTCTCCCGGCTTGAAGGCCGCCAGCGCGGTCTGAAATTTTTCCTGAAATTTGTCGGCCACGGCTTCGACGACAATGAATCGCTTGCCGGCGACACAGCACTGGCCCATGTTGTTCATCTTCGCCCAGACCGCCCACTTGACCGTCTTTTCCACGTCGGCGTCCTCCAGCACGATGAACGCATCGCTGCCGCCGAGTTCCATCGTGGTTTTTTTTAGATTTTGTCCGGCCCGTGCCGCGACGTTTTTTCCGGCATCCACACTGCCAGTCAACGCCACGCCCTCGATCCGCGAATCGTCAATCACGCGGTTCACCTGCTCGTAAGAAATGAGCAAGTTGGTGTATGCCCCCGCAGGCGCACCAGCCTCCAGCCACAGTTTTTCAAAGGCGATGGCACATTGCGGCACGCAACGCGCGTGCTTGACCATCACCACATTGCCCGCCATCAAATTCGGCGCGGCAAAGCGCGCAAGCTGATAGTAGGGGAAATTCCACGGCTGCACGCCAAATAGCACACCGAACGGAGTGTTTTCAATTACGGCCTCGCCGGAATTCGGTTTAAGTATTTGCGAAGCGAGAAAGCTCTCGGCATTCTTGGCATAATAGTCGAGGATGTCCGCGCTCAACTCCACTTCACCGCGCGACTCGGCGATGAGCTTGCCCATTTCCAGAACCACCGGCTTGGCGAATTCATCCACCCGCGCCCGCAGAATCTCGGCAGCTTTGGCGACCACCGCCGCACGTTCTGCAAAACTCTTAAACCGCCAGGATTCGAAACAAGTCGCGGCCGTTTTAAGCGACGTCTCCAGTTGTTTGTTAGTGATCTCCTTGAACTTTTTCAGGACTTTGCCGGTGGCGGGATTGACGCTTTGATAACTCATAAACGCGATGATAGGCGTTCGAGTAAACGAGTGACATGGGGTGAACACCCCATGAGATAGAACCATCAGAATTTCCAGACCGCCGGTTCCTTGTTATTTATGCAATCTTCAAACGGGCGAAGACCGACACCTTCACCAAATCCAAGACGAAGACGAAAACGATTGACCCGGCCAGCACGCTACCCAAGACCCAGATGGGCAGCGGCATCATGAGCCAGCCAAAGCACGCCAAGGTCAGCGCACTTCCCAAATCGGCAACGGAGGATAAAACCAGCCAGCGGCTCGGATGCGGTGATGCCCAAATCCGGCCACGGGCGCGGATGGCGTAGGTCATGGCTTGATTGCCGCAGACGAGCGTGACAAAGGCAAGTGTTTGCAGAGTGGCGATGTTCATGTCCATGCGGTAATGACCAATCGCCAGAACACTCACGCAGAACACGAGTTCGGACAGCCCCATAAAAACACCGGCAATCGTCAGATTGCCGATGCGCCAGCCATTGGGCAGCGTGGATGGCCGGACATGATCCGTTGTCAGGGACATGCCGGGAATATCGCCGCCGAGCATGCTGATGATCATCAGCATCGGGGTCAGGATCGCATGGCCGGTCATTCCCAAACCAACGGCCAGAAAAAATATCTTCACGATTTTGTTCGTCACCGAATTCAGCGTGTAGGTCAGGATGCGTTGGAAGGTGATGCGGCCTTCTTTTACCGCCGCGACCACGCCAATGAGGCCCGGCGTGGTCAGCACAATTCCCGCTGCCGACTTGGCGACATCGGTTGCGGTCGAAACTGCGATGCCCATTTGCGCCTGTCGCAACGCCGGCGCATCGTTGGCACCATCGCCGCACATGCCGACGATGTTGCCAGCATTTTGAAACGCCTTGACCAGCTTGAATTTGTCTTCGGGCAGCACGCCCGCAAACACCGCGAAGCTTTCCGGGCGAACTTCATTTGGAATCGGTCCCGGCGGACACACTGTGCCATCCAGACCTACCGTGTGGGCTACAATCGCCGCCGTCGCAGGGGCATCGCCGGTAACCATCACCATGCGCACGCCAAGGGTTTTCAATTGCGTGACTAATTCCGCCGAGTCTTCGCGGGCCGGATCGCTGAGCGCGATTAATCCCATGAGTTGCATTGCTCCCGGCGGTCCTGCGGCGACGGCCAGCACTCGAAAACCTTGTCTTTCCAGTTCCGCCGCCGCCACCGCCGCTGTTGGTGACGGAGCCGCAATCGCGACGACAACTGTGAATGCACCTTTGACAATGCGCAGTGTTCCGAGGTTTGCATCCGCCGCCGTCGCTTCGGACATTTTTGTCGCCGGATCGAACGGTTTGAAGTGCGACAGTTTGGGCGGATTCGCCGAAACTTTCTGCGCGGCAGCGGAACGAATGGCTGCGTCCACCGGGTCTTGACCACCATCGGAACTGGCGAGTGCCGCCATCGTCAAAACATGCGGCTCGTCAAATCCCGGCAGCGGATGAATCGCTGTCACCGAAAGTTGATTGCGCGTGAGCGTCCCGGTTTTGTCAGCACACAAGACGTTAATCGAAGCCGCTTCATCCACGGCGGAGAGCCGTGTTGGTAAAACGCCTTGGCGTGCCAAGGCGCGTGCGCCCAGCGCACTCGCCAACGTGAACGTGGCCGGCAGCGCCACCGGAATTGAAGCCAGCACCGCCGTTAAAATCAAAGGAATGATCTCAGCGACTGGCATCGCGTTGGCATGCGCATATATCACCATGATGACTATGAGGAAACCGTTGAACACCGCGAGATTGCGCACCACACGCAACACCGCCTTTTGCTGTGAACTAACGACGTGCGCCGTGCGAACCAATTCAGCCGTGCGACCAAACTTGGTGCGGGAGCCCGTGGCCGTGACTTCTGCGACCGCTTCGCCTCGCCGCACCAGCGCTCCGGCAAATGTTTGAAAGCCTGGTCCAGCTTCAGAGCCGATGGATTCACCGGTGAGCA
>CAZIFP010000342.1:0-2967 GCA_964538105.1 uncultured Bifidobacteriaceae bacterium | reverse complement strand
ACCAGGCCAAGGTCACGCTCGTCGGCGTGCCGGACAAACCCGGCGTGGCCGCGAAGATTTTCAAGGCGCTCGGCGACGCGACCGTGAACGTGGACATGATCATCCAAAACATCAGCCACGGCACCGGCACGCCCGCCACGGATATTTCCTTCACCGCCGACAAGCCGGATTTGCTCAAGGCGCAGAAGGTGATTGAAGGCCTGAAAAAGGAAATCGGTTATCGCGACGTCATCACCAAGGAAAAGATCGGCAAGCTGTCCATTGTCGGCGTGGGAATGAAATCGCACACCGGCGTCGCGGGGAAATTATTTGAAACACTCGCGAACGAAGGCGTGAACATTGACATGATTTCCACGAGCGAAATCAAAATTTCCGTTGTGATTGATTTGGCGAAAGGTGAGCAGGCGGTGAAAGCCGTCCACGCGGCGTTCATCGGCTGATTTACAAATTCACCACCGCCGGATCGCCGTAAAGCGTGAACGAGCCGGTGCGCTCGATCTTCACGTCCATGAGCTGCCCCTGATGCCGGGCGCTGCCGTCGAACAGCACGATGCGGTTGCAACGCGTGCGGCCGGTATAGCGCGCGGCGTTTTTTTTGCTCGGTCCTTCGACGAGAATCTCCATCTGCCGTCCGATAAAGGCGTCGTATTTGCGCGCGGCGATCTCATTCACCAGATTCAACAGGCGTTCGTTGCGTTCTTCGCGGATTCTCTGCGGCACCTGATCGGGCATTTCGGCGGCGGGCGTGTCGCGGCGTGGCGAGTATTTGAAAATATACGCATTGTCGAACTGCGCTTCGCGGCAGAGCGACAGCGTTTGCTCGAAGTCTTCTTCGGTCTCGCCCGGAAAGCCGACGATGATGTCAGTGTAAATCCCCATTTCCGGTATTGCCTTCCGTAGTTTTTGGATGATGCCGAGAAATTTTTCGCGCGTGTAGCCGCGGTGCATCGCTTTCAAAATGCGGTCGCTGCCGCTTTGCAAAGGGATATGCGCGCTCTCGCACAGCTTTGGCAGCCGCGCGTAAGCCTCCACCAAATCGTCACCATAACCTTTCGGATGTGGCGAAGTGAAACGAATGCGTTCGAGTCCGTCAATTTCGTGAACGGCATCGAGGAGCTGAACGAAAGCGGAATTGCCGTCGTGTAGGGGATAATCCCGCTTGCCGAAGCTCGTCACGATTTGTCCGAGCAAAGTGATTTCGCGCACGCCGCGTGAAACAAGTTCGCGGCATTCGGCGACAGTGTCGGGAATCGTCCGGCTGCGCTCCTCGCCGCGCGTGGCGGGCACGATGCAGAATGTGCAATGCTGGTTGCAGCCCTGCATGATGCTGACGAACGCGGATACGGAAGTCTTGGCGCTGCCATTGAGCAGATGTTCGCGGATGGTCGCCTCGCTTTTGGCCTCGGCGGCAACGTCCACGATTTTTGTGCGTTTGCCGGCGAGCAGTTCGTCCAAATATTCCGCCGCGCGATGAAATTTCTGCGTGCCGAGCACCAGATCCACGTCCGGCAGCTTGTCAATCAGTTCCTGTCCGCGGCTCTGCGCCATGCAGCCCATGAAGCCGACAATTTGTTCACGTTTCTGGCTGCGCGCCGAGCCGACGATGTTTTCCATCTTGCGGATGGCTTTCTGCTCGGCGAAATCGCGCACGCTGCAGGTGTTCAACAAAACCACGTCGGCGGTTACCTCGGACTTGGCGAGCGAATAGCCTTTGGCCATGAGCTGGGCGGCGACGGCCTCGCTGTCGCGCTCGTTCATCTGGCATCCGTAGGTTTTGATGAAAACACTGGGCATTTTTTCAGGACAGTTAAAATACGTCGTTCCCGCGTTGTTGAAAAGTCGAATCGTTTTTGGATGGTGGTATTTTTGTAATCAAAGCGGATTTCGCGCGAAGGCGGCGAAGGTAAAATAATTTTGCCTTCCTTCGCTCCCTTCGCGTCCTTTGCGCGACAATTCAAACTATAGCACCGCCCATTTTTTACGCCGCGCAACTCGCTTGCAGGCAGGCGGCAAAGTTGTATGCTCATCGGGCTGGCAAGTGACCTGCTTCGCTTCTCTTGGGAAAGCCGGTCGCACTATGGAATCAGAATCGTTGACAATTTTGTTCATCGGCGGCGACGAGCCGTTCGCGCACGCGGTCGCCGGGATGCTGGGTAGTGCCGGCACGCTGGTCGCCGTGCCGACGGTGGACGCGGCCACGGCCAAACTATCGGGCAATCATCCCTTTCACGCCATTTTGTTTGATCTGCCGGCGGCGGACAAAGACGGCCTGTTGCAGGTCGGTTTGCTGTCCGTCAAAAAGCCAAAGCTGCCGATTGTGGTTTTTGGTCCGGCCAGCGACGAAGCTTATGCCACCGAAATGGTCCGGTCGGGCGCGCAGGATTACCTGGCGAAGGATGAACTCGACGCGCATTTGCTGCAACACGCCATTCATTGCGCAGTGGAACGCCAGCTCGAACGCTCCTCGCTGATTGAGGAAAAGGATAATTACTACGGCGTGTTCGACCATCTCGTGGAAGGCGTTTTCCGCACGACGCCGGACGGGCATTATTTGCTGGCGAACATCGCGCTGGCACGCATCTACGGCTATGACTCGCCGGTGGAACTGATGGCGAGCATCACGGACATCGCACGCGGGCTTTATGTTGAAGCGGGACGGCGTGAGGAGTTCGTCCAGTTGATGCAGGCCAACGACACGATCACCGGATTCGAGTCGAAAATTTACCGCAAGGACGACACGATCATCTGGATTTCCGAAAACTGCCGCGCCGTGCGGGATGCGGACGGAAACATTCTTTATTACGAAGGCACGGTCGAGGACATCACCGAGCGCAAATACGCCGAGGAGCACATCCGCCGAACGACCGCCGAATTGTCCCGCAGCCGCGAGGAATTGCGCGCCAAAAACCAGCTCATGGAGGACAACCTCCGCATGGCGCGCGAAATCCAGACCGCCATGCTGCCGCA
>CAZIFP010000341.1:0-2971 GCA_964538105.1 uncultured Bifidobacteriaceae bacterium | reverse complement strand
TGGTTCGGGGCGTAGCGTAGCCTGGTAGCGCGCTTGTTTCGGGTACAAGAGGTCGTGAGTTCGAATCTCACCGCCCCGACCATTTTTTCAAGGTCCTTGACGGTTTTGGATTAAATCCTTGCAAAATCCTAACACATTAGGGCATGAATAAGGCCCTCATCAAACCACATAAAAGATCCCCATCATTTTGTTCCTAATATCGTCGGCTTGAACTATTTTTTAAAATCAATTGACAGTAATAAGCTTTCAGGTAAATATACAATATAAATGGTCGGTAATATGATTTGTATTGAAACAGATTTAATAAATTTGATATAATAAAATCAATATAAGACAGTGACTAAATCTCAATTTGCCTTTAATAACGACTATTCCAATCGTTTATAAAATGGGAAAAATTCAACATGGCGTGCCAGCAGGCGGGAATGAGGATTTGAAATGGATCGAGCTGGTCATCCAGCAGGTTGGCTCGCTGCGCTACGGCGTGGTGGAAATCGTCGTGCATGATTTCCGTCCTGGATGTCCTCCAACAACTCGACATCACCAAAGTGGGTCTCGCCACGGAGTGAACAGATTTCGCAGTTCACTTAGAAATGGAACAATTGTGAGCTGGACAAACCGGATAATTTTTTGTGCGCTATCAGTTTGCCTGCTGGCCGGCTGCCGCACGGACGAGGACGTTGTCATGTTAAGCAACCAGCCTCAACCACCCGCCCGCTCCGCTGAAAAAACTATTACGCAGACAGAAAAATTGGATCATGAGGATTTGCTAAAAATTGACCGTGACGTCTTTGCCTGTCTATTGCAGCGGCATTTCTGGGACGGCAACGAATATTCGGCGGTGTTTCTGCGCGGCGACGCGGACGAAGTCGCCATGTTAGTCAAGGAATTTACCAATCACATCCCGCCCGTTAAAACACTGGAACACGCAGAGTTGTTGCCGAACCGCACACCGGTTGACAAGGACACGAACCGGCCGGCGATGGTTTTGAGCGTGGACGTGCTTGATCCGGTGGACGGCACGGCGCAGGCGATTGGCAAATGGTATGGCGGGGGCGCGGTTGCCGGATTTTATACTTTTACATTGCGAAGGTCCGGGGAAGAATGGTTGATCGAAAGTTTCAAGTAACGAAATCGTTCCATCTCCAGACGCATTGCCAAGGTGGTTTGGTGGCACCAGTTGCCTTTGCCCACCGGGATTTTTCCAATCAGGTTACAGGATTGTTAAAACTGGGTTACGACGGGCAATACTTATTGCCAAAGTTATTCACAATGGCGCATAGTCGTATCGTCATCGGATTATGAAGGACAACCAAGCAGTTCTGGATTTGGGTTCCGACCAGCCGATTGTCTGCCGCTCGGTCTGGATTTCGGACATCCATCTCGGCACGAAACACGCGCGCGTCGGGGAATTGCTGGAATTCCTGCGTGTGGTGGACTGCAAGTATCTTTACATCGTCGGCGATTTTATTGACGGCTGGGAGCTGAAGTTCCGCTGGTTCTGGCGCGACGACTACAACGTGCTCATTCAAAAATTGCTCCGCAAAAGCCGCAAGCAGACGAAGGTGATCTACATTACCGGCAATCATGATGAGTTCGTGGACCAGTTCGCCGGGATGCGTTTCGGCAGCGTGGTGATGGCGCATCAGGTGATTCATACCGCCGCCACCGGGAAAAAATATCTCGTCATCCACGGCCACCAGGCGGACGGCTTGACGCATTTCAATCACCTGCTGGAAAAGCTCGGCTCGCACCTTTACAACTGGATTCTCGACTTCAATCTTTATTTCAACCGTCTCCGCCGCGCGCTCGGTTTCGGCTACTGGTCGCTCGCGGCGTATCTGAAATCCAAGGCCAAGTCCGCTGTGAAATACGTCACCGAATACGAAGACACTTTGGCTTCCATGGCGCGCAGTCACCAAGCCGACGGCGTCATTTGCGGCCACATCCACCGCGCCGAGGTGAAGATGATTGACGGCGTGCAGTATTTGAACTGCGGAGATTGGGTTGAAAGTTGCACGGCTTTGATTGAAGATTTCGACGGCAAAATCAAACTCATTCACTTCCATGAAAATGATGTTCTGCGTGCTGGGCGAGGGCCGGGGCCACATGACCCAGGCGATGGCCGTCAAGGAAATGGCCGAAGCGGCGGGACACCAGATAGTCGCCGTCACGCTCGGCACGGGCGCGCAACGGCCGATGCCGGAATACTTCGCATCGGCGATGAAGATCCCCGTCCGGCAGCTGCCGACGCTGGAGTTCAAATATAAAAACAGCCGCTCCGTCAGCAACACCGCCACGCTGCTGGGCGCATTGGGAAACCTTCCAAAATACTTTCGCATCCTGCGCCAGCTCGACGACATCGTCCGCGAAACGCAGCCGGACGTGATCATCAATTTCTTCGAGCCGATGGCCGCGTTCTACGCCATCACGCGCCGCCACCGCCCGCCGGTCGTCGCCATCGGGCATCAGTTCATGTTCCAGCATCCCGGCTATGTCCGCGCGCCGCAGTTGTGGAAACAGTTGTTGAGCATGAAAATTTACACGCGCCTGCTCGGCGCGTGCGCGACCAAACTGGCCTTGTCGCTTTACGCCGCGCCGGATCTGCCGGAAAAGCGAATCGTGGTCGGCCCGCCGATTTTGCGGAAACAGCTTTTCCAGCTTGAATCAAGACCCGACGGCGATTTTGTCCTCGTCTATCTGCTCAACCACGGTTACGCCGACCAGATCATCGCGTGGAGCAAAAAAAATCCGCAGACGAAGCTGCATTGCTTTTACGACAAGCCCGGCGCGCCGGCGGAATTTGAACAGTCGCCGTCGCTCACCTTTCACCGGCTCGACGGCGAAAAGTTTTTGCACATGATGGCCGCGTGCCGCCATGTCGTCTGCACCGCCGGTTTTGAATCCGTCAGCGAGGCCGCGTGGCTGGGCAAGCCGCTGTTTCTCGTGCCGGTGGAAAACCACGTCGAGC
>CAZIFP010000340.1:0-2971 GCA_964538105.1 uncultured Bifidobacteriaceae bacterium | reverse complement strand
GGCGTGACGTCGAGCTGGATGCCGACGTTCTGGTAGCTGCCGTTGATGGTCGGCACGGTGGCGGCGCTGTTGCCAACGGCGGTGAAACTGACGCCGCTGGGCAGATAAATACTCTGACCGACGACGATCTCCGCCATCTGGCCGTCCCGCGCGAGAATGGACGGACGCGACAGCACTTGCGCCTTGCCGGCGGTGGCAAGCGCCTGGATGGTCGCCGTAAAATCATTGCCGAGAATTTGATAAATTCCGCCGCTGCCGGTGGCGCCCGTCAAGGACTGCGGCAATCCGAAGTCGTGAGTCAAATTCACGCTCTGGTTAACCGGGGTGACTTGACCGGTGGAAAAATTGGTTGTGTAACCAACAACTTTCGAAAAACTGCTGTTCACGCCAGTGTAGTTGCCCTGAACCCCGATGGCGGACGCATTGTTGTCGTCCACTTCGACGAACGCCACCTTGATCAGCACCTGCGGTTCGGGCGCGTCGAGGCTGGCAAGCACCTGCTTGATCTGGTCGCTGGTCTGCTTGTCGGCGATGACGATGATGTTGTGCGTGACCGGATCCACCGAAATGGTCGCGCTGCCCACCGAGCCGTTGTTGTTGTATTGGCCGCCGCTGGTCGTGGCCCCGCGGTTGGCGTTATTCCCACCGCCGCCGAACCCGCCAAACCCACCGAATCCTCCAAAGCCGCCGAACCCGCCGCCACCGGCAGGACGTTGTTGGGCGTGACTGGCCATTGCGGCGCTCAAGAGAAATATCAGCACGCCACCGGGAAGTTTTTGGAACCAGTTTGTTTTCATAGTTTGCCTTTTCATTGAGATTAATTTTTTTAGAATTGCCGCACCCCGCCGCCACCACCGCCAGCACCGGTGCCGCCGATGCCGCTGGTCGAGGTGGTCGTGCCCGACCCCATCTGGGTCGCGGTGTTTTGAGCGCGGGTCTGAAGCACGCTGTTCTGCGACGACGACGAACTCGAGCCGCTACGCGACGAACTGCTGGACTGGAACATGTTTTGCAGCACCTGCACCGCCTGCTGTGGATCACCGTTCATCATCTGGAAAACATAAACGCCCTGGTCGCGGTCCGAAGGCACGTCCAGATCCGCCATCATGCCGGCGATTTCGTCCATCAAATCCTTCGGCGCAGTCACGATCACCGCCTGGATGCGTGAATCCGCCACCGCCGTGACCTGGGTGGCTTTTTGGATGCGTTGCTGGCTGCTGTTCGCGGTTCCGGCCGCACCGCCAGCGGCTCCAAATCCGCCGCCACCGAATCCTCCCCGACCGCCGCCAAAGCCACCACCAAAACCGCCACCAAAACCGCCGCGTCCACCGAACTGGATTGGCGCCTGGTTGCCGGACGAGCTTGAGCTTGGGAAAACGCTACTCAACTCGCTCGCCACATCCGCCGGACTGGCATATTTCAAACGGAACACACGGATTTCCGTCTCCGCTTCGGCGCTGTTGTCCACCGCCTGGATGATCTCGGCCAGATGCCGGATGTTGGACTGCGTGTCGGTGACCACCACCGAGTTGCCGGCTTCGTTGGCCACAATCGTCGCCTGCGGCGAAACGAACGACGACAAATCCGAGACCAGTTGCCGCGCCTCAACAAACCGGATGGGAATGATCCACGTCGCGATCTCGGCGTTGTTGGGAATGTCGCCGGGCTTGTTGCCGGTCTTGACCGGGATGTTGCGCGTCTTCGCGTCGGTCTTGTCCACGATGGTCAGCGTCCGGCCGTCACGGATGGCGGCGTAATTGTTCCGGTTCAACTCGGTGTTGAGCAGATTCACCGCCTCATCCTGCGTCACCGGATGCGTGCTGGAGATGGTCACCGTGCCGTTGACGTGCGTGTCCTGCACGATGATGAAGCCGGCCGCGTCGCTCAAATAATTCAAAACCATTTCCAGCGGCGCGTTGCGGAAATTCAGCAGCAGTTCATTTGAATTGTTCGTGCCGACGGCCTGCGCAGGCGGCGCAAACGGCGACGCCACGGCTTCCGGCGCATTTCCTGTCGGCAAAATGACCGTGGACTCCACGGGCTGGTTCGCCGCCGGCACGGCTTCGGCAGGCGGTGGCGCGGGCGTCACATCCGGCGGCGCGGACGCTTCGGTCGGTGCGGCTTCCGGCGCGGTGATGGTGTTCGTGTCGGCGTTGCCGGCCGCCGGTTGCGCGGCGGCGGAAAGCAGCAGCCCGGAAACGCAAACGGCCGCGAGAAGGATGGTGGTTTGGATTTTCATTTTAATTCCTGTTCTCTTTGTTGCATGAGTTTTTTCAAAATGTCGTTCGGCGCGCTGACGGAACTGGGCGCGGAGCCGGCGTTGGAACTGGAGCTTTCCGCCGAAGCCGTGCTGTCCGGCGCGCTTTCAAACGTTCCGCCCGAATCGGCCAGCCTCCATGCGCTGCCTTCCTGCCGCATCATGTCGCCGATTTTCAGCCGGACGGTTTGCTTTTTGTCGGCGGTCTGCAGCGTAACGCCCGCCAGCGTGATTTCGGCGACGGTGTAGCCGGCGATGCTGTTGCTGTCCGATTCGTAGAGCACCTTTCGCAGATCGGAATTGTTCCCGTCGAAAAACGCGAATATGCCCTTTTCATAATTCATCGTGCCGACCAGCGTGAACGCCGGAGCAGAACGCGACACTTTCGGCCGGTAGGTGGACGCACCGGGCGACGAATGCGCGTAACGGCCCGGATCAAAAATATTCCGCTCCGTGATGAACCGGCTGAACTGCGCATAGTCCGCCGGGCCGGGAACACCTTTCGACTGCGCGGCGGCCCCAAAGTCGTTCGCCAGCGCGAGCGCCAGCAGGATCCAAAATTTTAATTGCGTCGGTTTCATGGTTTTGATGTCAGCGCCAGTCCGCTGATTTGCAGGCCGAGCGTGAGCTGCTGGCCGGTGGCGTCGTGTGCGCTCAATTCGACCGAGTCGGCCTTGAGCGGCATCGGGCCTTTTTCCACCTGATAAAGAAACT
>CAZIFP010000339.1:0-2974 GCA_964538105.1 uncultured Bifidobacteriaceae bacterium | reverse complement strand
GCATCCTTGACGACATGATTGTTTGAAATCAAATAACCATCGTCCGTGATGAAAAAGCCCGTGCCTGTGAAAGTCGGATTTGCCGGTGAAGCGGAATTGGCAAAAGTTGAAACCAGCGTTTCACTTCGAGGAATGAATTGGCGGGCCAATTGTTGTCCTTCGGCTATTTGTTCCGATGTCATTATGTTTATGTCGTTCGCAAACAATTGGATCAAACTGGTGGGGCGGGCAGTCCTCTGCCCGCCGCGTGTGGGGAAAAACAATCGTTCCCGATGCTTTTTTCAGACGGCGCGCACGGAGTGACGCGCCCTTCATTGTTTGTCAAAGGCTTAATCCCGCTAAATTGCCATGGCACCGGAGGTGCGGCAGAAAGTAGCCCACGGTGAAACCGTGGGTTTGGTTTGCCAGCCAGAGTCAACAGCCCCGGATGGGGCGAGAGAAATTTAAATTTCGAATGTTTCTTTCGCCCCGTCCGGGGCTTGGTTTTTAGAGGACTTTACCCACGACTGACGTCGTGGGCTATTATCGTTCGCTGCTCCGCAGCCTGGAATCATTTGGAATTCAACTGCACCGGCTTGCAGCCGCCGGATGTAATGCTAGATTTAAATGTGAAAATGAATCGTGCCGCAAAAGTTTTGCTGTTCGCCATTCTCCCGCTGGCCGCCGCGCTTTTCACCGGCTGCAAAAGCACGCCGCCGGTGGATTGGAACAGCCGCATCGGCTCCTACACTTATGACCAGACCGTGACCGACCTCGGCCCGCCGGACAAACAGACCAAGTTGACCGACGGCAAGACCGTCGCCGAATGGATCACGCATCGCAACGGAGGGTCGGGGATGAGTTTCGACACGGGATTTTTCTCCGGCGGCGGCGGGAGCGGCATGGGCGTGGGCGTGGGCCAAAGCATCGGTTCCGGCCATCCGGACAAAATTCTCACGCTCACCTTCGGCACCGACAACAAGTTGCTTGCGGTGTCCAAGAATTATTGAGAACTAATTCAGCGCCACGCCGCGCCGCACGAACGTCGGGATGTCGAGGTCTTCGCCCTTGTGAACCGTCGGCTCGCTTTTGTCGAAACGGCCCTTGGAAACAATCGCCAGCGCCAACTGCTCCTGCCGCATCTTGGAGGCAGGCTTGCGCGGACGGCCCGCGTGTTTGGCCAGCATTTGTTCGCGCTGTTCCAGATTGAACGCCGGGGACGACGTGGTGCAACGTGCTCCGGACCGCGCCGTCGCCCCGCGCGGAGTTGTTTGCCCGCCATGATCATCGGAACCTCCGGTTGGAGCCGGGGCAGCGGATGATTTGGCATCATGTTTCGCGGCGATGACGGTCACGGACAAACGATCCTTCATCCGCATGTCCACCGCCGCACCCATGATGATCTGTGCATGTTCGCAATGACGGCCAATCTGTTCCATCACGCGGTTCACCTCGGCCATCGTCAAATCCTTGCCGCCCATCAAACTCACCAGCACCGCGTCGGATTCGGCCAGCGCGCGGCCTTCGTCGAGCAGCGGATGCGCCAGCAGTTTTTCCACAATCTCGCGCGAGCGGCCCGCACCGGAGGCCTCGACATAGGCAAATGAACTTTCGGAATGACGGTTGCGCACGAGCGCGCACAAGTCGTCGAAGTGAATCTGGATCAGACCGGGGCGCGTCAGCAACTGCCACACGCCGCGCACGCCCTCGACCAGCAATCCGCCGGTGATGCGGAACGTGTCGAGCACGCTGGTGTTTTCGTCAATCAGCTTGAACGCCTTCTGGTTCGGCAGGCAGATCACACCGTCGGCCACGGCTTTCAACTGCTCCAAACTCTGTTGCGCCTGCTGCTGGCGGCGGTTGCCCTCGCATGGGAACGGCAGCGTCACGAACGCCAGCACGAGCGCGCCGGATTCCTTCGCGGCCAGGGCCAGCACCGGGCTGATGCCGCTGCCCGCGCCGCCACCGAGACCGGCGATGATCAAGATCACATCCGCGCCGGCACAGGCCGTCTTGAGCGTGGAAAATTGTTCCTCGGCGATGGTCTGGCCGCGTTCGGCGTCGCCGCCGGTGCCAAGGCCGCGCAGCAATTTCGTTTCGAGATGAATTTTCACCGTCACCGCCGACGCCGCGAGCGATTGTCCGTCGGTGTTGACGGCAATGAAACTTGCACCGGCAAATTCTTCACTGTTCAGCGTGTCCAGCAGGCTCACGCCCGCGCCGCCAACGCCGATGATTTTGATCGTGCGGGCGTGGCTGGATTCGGTTTCCACCGCCGGATTTTCAAGATTGGGTTTCATGGCAATTTTAAATTATTTCAAACGACTTTATCTGGTAAATGCCCGCCACGGCAAAGGCAACGACGGCCACCACGAACGCCCCTTGGGCTTGCGGGTTTTGAGCGAACCGAATTTGGCCAGGCCGATGGCGGTGACAAATTCCGGCTGGTCGAGCGCGGACTTCAATCCGCTGATGGAATTGGTCTGGCCGAGCGAAACGGGCAGCTGTAAAACCGGTTCAGCCAGCTTTGCGATTTGCGGCGCACGCGCGCAACCACCGCAGAGAAAAACGCCGGCGCGCAGATAATCCGTGAAGCCCGCCTGCTCCAGATCCGTCGCGATGATCTGGAAAATCTCCTCGAGCCGCAGCGACATGATGCGCTGCAGATGTTCGAGGTTGACGGTCTTCAGCGTCAGGCCGAGTTCATTGACGATGCTGATGGTCTGGCCCTTGAGCGATTCATCCACGAGCGCCGAGCCGTGTTCGAGCTTCAATTTTTCCGCGCGGCTCAACGGCACTTTCAAACCGTAGGCAAGGTCGTTGGAAACATGGTCGCCACCGAGCGCGAGCACGCCGGTGTGCTTGATGACGCCGTCGTAATAAACAACGTAATCCGTCGTGCCGCCGCCGATGTCAATCACCAGCGCGCCGAGTTCCTTCTGCTCGCTGGTCAGCAGCGCGAGCGACGACGCGAGGCCGTTGAAAACAATTTCCT
>CAZIFP010000338.1:0-2983 GCA_964538105.1 uncultured Bifidobacteriaceae bacterium | reverse complement strand
CAGGCCAAGGCGTTGCACGGCTTGAGCCGCGCGCTGGTCAACAACATGGTCAAGGGCGTGACCGAAGGTTTCGTCAAGAAGCTGGAAATCCAGGGCGTCGGTTTCAAGGCCGCCGTTACAGGCAAGGTTGTCAATCTTTCGCTCGGCTATTCGCATCCGTTGAATTACACGATTCCGGATCAGATCAAGGTGACGGTCGAGGAAAACACCAAGCTCACCATCGAAGGGCCGGACAAAATGGTCGTCGGCAAGGTCGCTTCCGAAATCCGCGCCTACTATCCGCCGGAACCATACAAGGGCAAGGGCGTCCGCTATGTGGGCGAACACGTCGAGCGCAAGGAAGGCAAGACCGTCCAGTAATAATTTAGTTCACGGCCAGATCCGTGACGCATCAAAATGAGAACGGAAAAAAAACAGAAATTGAAGCAGCTTCGCCGCTGGCGCATCCGCAAGAAAGTGGTCGGCTCCAGCACGCGTCCGCGCATGGCGGTGTGTTTCTCAAACGAGAACATTCACGTCCAGTTCATTGACGACGATGCCGGCAAGACGCTCGCGGCGGCCTCGACTGTCAGCAAGACCGTGGCGAAAGACGTGGCGGCGAACGTAAAGGGTGCGAAGACCATCGGCGCGCTGGCGGCCAAGAACGCCATTGAAAAGGGCATCAAGGAAGTGGTGTTTGACCGTGGCGGCATGCGTTATCACGGCAAGGTCAAGGCGCTGGCGGATGCGGCGCGCGAAGCGGGATTAAAATTTTAACCTGAATAAATACTGTGGCTGAAATCAATAAATCGGGTGGTGACGGGCAGCGCGGCCAGCAAAATCGCGGCCGCCGCAAACCTCCGGGTGACCGTCAGGGAAACTCATTTGGTGGTGGCGCCGGTGATGACATGGTCGAGAAGGTTGTGTTCATCAACCGCTCCGCCAAGGTCGTCAAGGGCGGACGCCGCTTCAGTTTCGGCGCGCTGGTGGTTGTCGGCGACAAAAAAGGCCGCGTCGGCATCGGTTTGGGCAAGGCGGCGGAAGTTGCGGACGCGATTCGTCGCGGCGGCGAGATGGCCCGTGCCCAGATGGTGACGGTTGCCCTCAAGGACACGACCGTTCCGCATGAGGCTTATTGCGCCTATGGTGGCGCGAAAGTTTTGCTGCGTCCCGCCTCGCCGGGAACCGGGATCATCGCCGGCAAAAAAGTCCGCGCAGTTTTGGAATCCGCCGGCGTGAAGGATGTTTTGACCAAATCACTCGGTTCTAAAAACGCGGCCAACGTCGTGAAGGCGACGCTCAAGGGTTTGTTGAGCATGCGTCTCCGCGAAACGATTTACAAGAGCCGCGGTTTGGAAATTAGAAAAGTGGAAGCGCCGAAGGCTCCCGAAGCGATTCCCGCAACGGCCTGATTTTATTTTTTATGCGACTGCACAATCTTAAACCCCGTCCCGGCTCGAAACATCGCACCAAGCGTCTCGGCCAGGGCGAATCCAGCGGCCGCGGCAAAACCGCCGGTCGCGGCGGCAAAGGCCAGTCGGCCCGTTCCGGCAGCTCTATCCGTCCCGGTTTTGAAGGCGGCCAGATGCCGCTTATCCGCCGCATCCCGAAACGTGGTTTCAACAACAAGCGTTTCACGACGGCATACAACGCGGTCAATGTCGCCGAACTGAATCAGTTTGACGATGGCGCGCGCGTGGACGAAACGGCGCTGACCACCGTCGGCCTTTCCAAAGGCCGTTCCGACGGCATCAAGATTCTCGGCACCGGCGATTTGACCAAAAAGCTTACCGTGATCGCGAGCGCGTTCAGCGCGTCGGCCAAGGCCAAGATTGAAGCCAAAGGCGGCACCTGCGAAGTGGCGGGCTGCAAACCCGCTGTGAAGGCCTGACGCTGGACTGATACATGTTCCGCTCCATTTTCAACACGTTCGGCAACTGCGCCAAGATTCCGGAGCTGAAATCCCGCATTCTGTTCACCTTTGGCGTGCTGGCGGTCTGCCGGCTGATTGCCTGGATTCGGATTCCCGGTTTGAACGGCACGGCGCTGCACAATTATTTCGCAACCCATTCGCAAAACGGCGGCGGCGCGCTGGGCCTGCTGAACACGTTCAACGGCGGCGCGCTGGAGCGTTGCGGCATTGGCACGCTCGGCATCATGCCGTATATCAGCGCCACCATCATAATTCAGTTGCTCACGGCGGTCTGGCCGAAATTGAGCAAGCTGGCGCGCGAAGAAGGCGGGCGCGCAAAAATCATCCAATACGGACGCTATCTCACCGTGCTGCTCTGTCTGGGCCAGGGATTGTTTTTCGCTATTGGCTGGGAACATCCGGAAAAATTGTTTCCTGGAATCCAAACCACGCTCGTTTTCGACGATTACAACATCTGGTGGTATCGCATCCAGACCGTGTTGATCATGACGACCGGCACCATGCTGCTGATGTGGCTGGGCGAACAGATCACGGAACGCGGCATCGGCAACGGCATTTCGCTGGTCATCACCGTGGGCATTCTGGCGCGGCTGCCGCAGGCCATGAGAGGCGCTTACGATATGTTTTTTCCTGCCGGCGGCGGAGAGAACCACACCAATTACGGTATTTTCATCGTGATGATGTTGCTCTTGGTGAGCGTGGTGGCGGGCGTCATCGCGGTGACGCAGGCGCAGCGGAAAATTCCGGTGCAATATGCACAGCGCGCCGTCGGCCGCAAGATGTATGCGGGCGGAACCTCGTTCATGCCGCTCAAGGTGAACTATGCGGGCGTCATGCCGATCATTTTCGCACAGTCCATTCTGATGTTTCCGCAGCCGGTTTTTTTGCAGCTTGAAAAACTGGTCAGCCAGCCGTTCCTCAAGGACATGTTTCACAGCGTCGCGCTGGCGCTCAATCCCGGCTCGTTCAGCTACCTGACATTTTACTCGCTGATGATTTTGTTCTTCTCGTATTTCTGGGTGGCGACGCAGTTCAATGAAATCCAGATTGCCGACGACTTGAAAAAGAACG
>CAZIFP010000337.1:0-2984 GCA_964538105.1 uncultured Bifidobacteriaceae bacterium | reverse complement strand
CTCGACGCCTTGCTCGCGGAATACGGCGAGTTCGGCGCGTAAGGCGTGGTCTCGGTGAAAAGGCCGGTTGCGCCGAGCGAACCGTAAACTTCATCGGTCGAGACGTGATGGAATTTTTTGTCGGCCAGATTTGCGCCCCAAAATCCGCGGCACGCTTCGAGCAGATTGAATGTGCCGATGATGTTGGTGGAAATGAAATCACCCGGCCCGGTGATGGAGCGATCCACGTGCGATTCCGCCGCGAGGTGCATGACGTGCGTGATGCCGTGCTGCTCCACGACGCGTAACGTCGCGGCCTTGTCGCGCAAATCCACTTTCTCGAAAATATATTTCGGATGTTTGGAAACGGCTTCGAGGTTCGCCAGATGGCCGGCGTAAGTGAGACAGTCGAGATTGACGAGCTTGGCGATGCGCGGATCGTCAATGACGTGATGGATGAGGTTCGAGCCGATGAAACCCGCGCCGCCGGTGATTAACAAGTTCATGATTAAAGGGGTAAGTTATTCCGGCTTCCAGTTTTTCAGCGAATCTTCCAGCGCTTCCTCTACGCCGCGAATCTTCACGCCCACGGAAAGCAGCTTGGCTGTGTCCATGACGCAGTTGGATCGTGGCGTCTTGGCGGCGACCTTGTAAAACTCCTCGTCGTTCGCCCAGAACTCAAATTTCCTGGCCGGCTTGAGGATTTTCTCAATTTGCTCCACGACGTGCTTGGTGGTCACAAAGCCAGGATTCGTCACGTTGTAGGTGCCGAACGGCGCGCGCAGTTCCCAAGTGTCGAGGCACGCCTTCACAAAATCGGCGCGGTGCGAAATGGAATTCACGTTGTCGTAAACCTTCGAGTATCGCTGCACCTTGCTCAAATAATTCCGCGCGTTGTCAAATTCGTCGAACGGAATCCGCAGCCGCCAGATGTAACTTTGACCGGTGCCGGCAATCGCCTCTTCGCCCAGCGCCTTGGTGCCGCTGTAAAAACTGCACGGGCCGTCGCGGAAGGAAAAATTCGGCGTGTCCGTCTCGGTGAAACCGTGGATGGATTGCGAAGATTTTTCGACCAGCGCGCGGAGCTCCGGTTTCGTGAAATCCTTTTCCGAGCGCGTCTTTCCGTTCTCGACAATTTTTGCGCCGGAATAAATGCAGCCGGACGAAACGTGGCCCCACGGAATGCCGGCCGCCGCGCACGCCTGCGCAACCGTCTGCGGAAACAGCGTGTTGCCCTGCAACGTGTCCGCCTTGTGCAGTTCGCAGGCGTCCACGTTGGGCTTGCCGGTGTAACCGGCGGCGTTGACGACGAACGCCGGCTTTTTCGCTTTGAGAAATTCCAGCAGCGCGTCAAAAAGTGTGTAATCCACCTCGTTTCGCGACAACGGAGTGAAATCTTTATTCCGCCGCGACAGTTCGCTAGCGAACGCCTTGCCGATATAGCCAGTGGCACCAAGAAGTAAGATCATAATTTATTTCAAGCGTTTGGCCTCGGCCACGACTTCGGCGAGGTAATCGCGGTATTCGCAGTTGGGGATTTTCCCGACGAGTGCATCCAGTTGAGCCAAGGAGATGAAACCCTGCCGGAACGCGGATTCCTCCGGGCAGCCGATCTTGACGCCGACGCGCTTTTCAATCGTCTGCACATACGCGCTCGCGTCGTGCAGGCTGCTGCTCGTGCCGGCATCCAGCCACGCAAAACCGCGGCTCAACCGGTGCACCCGCAACTCGCCGCGCCGCAGATATTCCACATTGACGGCGGTGATTTCCAGTTCGCCGCGCGCCGACGGTTTCAGCGCTTTCGAGATGGCGACGACTTCATTGTCGTAAATGTAAAGTCCCGGCACGGCGTAATTGCTTTTGGGTGCCTTGGGTTTTTCCTCGATGGAAACCGCCTTGCCCTCGGCGTCAAAATCCACCACGCCGTAGCGTTCCGGGTCGTTGACGTGATAACCGAAAATCGTAGCGCCGGTTTTGAAATCGG
Organism: uncultured Bifidobacteriaceae bacterium; assembly: GCA_964538105.1. Taxonomy (GTDB): domain Bacteria; phylum Verrucomicrobiota; class Verrucomicrobiia; order Limisphaerales; family UBA11358; genus UBA11358. The sequence continues at coordinate 1,021 of CAZIFP010000337.1, read as the reverse complement.
CGAAGGCGCGCTGGAACGCGTCGCCGCCGTAAAAAATGTTGTCGCCGAGAATCAGTGTCACGGCGTCCAAGCCGATGAACGATTCCGCGATGAGAAACGCCTGCGCGATGCCGGCGGGCTTGGCCTGCTCGCGATATTCGATGGTCAAGCCCCACGCCTTGCCGTCGCCGAGCAATTGCTTGAAACGCGGCAAATCGTGCGGCGTGGAAATCAGGCAGAATTCGCGGATGCCACTCTCGATCAGCGTCGTGAGCGGATAATAAACCATCGGCTTGTCGTAAACCGGCTGGAGCTGTTTGCTCGCAACGAGTGTGAGCGGATACAGTCGCGAGCCGGCGCCGCCGGCGAGGATGATGCCTTTCATTTTCAGCAGCTTAAAAATTTTTTATAGAAATGAAAAGTCAAAGTTCGCCAATAAAAAAGCCGCGTTCATTCGAACACGGCTTTGATTACCAAATTATTTACGTCAACTTGTCACCGCGCCGGCGGCCGCCGCTTTCTGGTTGAACACCAACTTTTCCTTGTCGCTCGTGACGAGGATGGGTTCGCCCGGCTGCAAACTGCCTTTGAGAATTTCCTCGGCGAGCGGATCTTCCAGAAATCGCTCCACCGCCCGGCGCATCGGCCGCGCGCCGTATTGCGGATCGTAACCCTTCTCCACCAGAAAATCCTTCGCCTTGTCGTCGAGTTCCAGCTTGATGTTTTTGTGGCGCAGGCGCTCAACCACCTTGTCCGACTCCAGCGTGAGAATTTGTATGAGGTCGGGCTTCGTGAACGAGCGGAACACAATCAAGTCGTCCAACCGGTTCAGGAATTCCGGGCGGAACGTTTTCTTCGCCTCGTCCAGAATCCTTTCGCGCATCTTCTCGTAAGTGCTCTCGTCCGTGATGGGCGAGAAGCCAAGCGTGGACTGCTTCTTGATCGTATCCGAGCCGACGTTCGAGGTCATCAGGATGATCGTGTTGCGGAAATTCACGACGTGGCCGGTGTTGTCGGTCAGCTTGCCGTCTTCCAAAATTTG
>CAZIFP010000336.1:0-3000 GCA_964538105.1 uncultured Bifidobacteriaceae bacterium | reverse complement strand
TGCCGCCTCACCGACCGTCCCATCCGCCCGCTGTTTCCGAAGGGCTGGTATAACGAAGTGCAGGTTCAGACCGTGCTCTTGAGCGCGGATGGCGAAAACGATCCCGACATTTTGAGCATCATCGGGGCCTCGGCGGCGCTGACCGTCAGCGATATTCCGTGGGCCGGGCCGCTCGGCGCGGTGCGCGTGGGTCGCCTCGGCGGTAAGTTCGTCGCCAACCCGACGCATGCCGAAATGGCCGACAGCGATCTCGACCTCGTCTATGTCGGCAACGACAAGGACATCGTGATGTATGAAGGCGCCGCCAAGGAGATTTCCGAAGCCGACTTCAACGCCGCGTTGAAGTTTGCGCAGGAAGTCATCCAGCCCGTCATCGCCGCGCAGAAGGAACTGGCCGCGAAGGCCGGCAAGAAAAAGCGCGAAATCACTGTCAACGTCGTTCCCGACGAAATCCTTCAGGAAGCGAAGAAGCTCGCCGGCGACCGTTTCGTTCCTGCGTTGCTGACTCCCGGCAAGCTCGCCCGCGAATCCGCCGTCAAAGCGATTCAGACCGAGGTCGGCGTGAAGCTCGTCGAAAAATTCGGCGCAGAAAAAGTCACCGACTTCGTCATCAACGACGCGTTCTACTACATCCAGAAGGAAGCCGTCCGCAAATTGATTCTCGAAAGCGGCAAACGTCTTGACGGCCGCGCGTTTGACGTGGTTCGTCCGATCACCAGCGAAGTCGGCGTTCTGCCGCGCGCGCATGGCTCGGCGATTTTCGCCCGCGGCGAAACGCAGGCCGTCACGCTCGCGACGCTCGGCACCGGCGACGACACGCAGGAATTTGATTCCTACACCGGCGGCGAGACCGAGAAGAAATTCATCCTGCACTACAACTTCCCGAACTTCTCCGTCGGCGAAACCGGCCGCATCAGCGGTCCCGGCCGCCGCGAAATCGGCCACGGCGCGCTCGCCGAACGCTCGATTGAGTGCATGTTGCCCAAGGATTATCCCTACGCCGTCCGCGTCACCAGCGAGATCATGGAATCGAACGGTTCCACCTCGATGGCGTCCGTCTGCGGCGGCACGCTGGCGCTCATGGATGCCGGTGTTCCGTTGGTTCGTCCGGTGGCCGGCATCAGCGTCGGCATCTGCACCGAATACAGCGGCGACAAGATTTCCAAATACCAGCTCCTCACCGACATCATCGGCTGGGAAGATCATTACTGCGACATGGATTGCAAGATCGCCGGCACGGAAAAAGGCATCACCGGCTTCCAGCTCGACCTCAAGCTCAAGGGCATTCCCTTCGCGCTCATGGTTGAGACGGTGGAAAAAGCCCGCGTCGCCCGCATGCACATTCTGGCTGAAATGGCCAAGACGCTGCCGGCTGCACGCACGGAGTTGAGCAAGTATGCCCCGCGCATCGAGGTCATCCGCATCAACCCGGAAAAGATCGGGGCGCTCATCGGGCCGGGCGGCAAGAACATCAAGCGCCTCGTCGAGGAATCCGGCTGCGAGATCAACATCGAGGACGACGGCACGGTCAACATTTTCTCCGTCTCGGCGGAGGGCATGAAGATCGCCCGCGACGCCATCAACGGCATGACGGCCGAGGCCGAGATCGGCAAGATTTACAAGGGCAGGGTGGTCACCGTTAAGGAATTTGGCGCGTTTGTCGAATTCCTGCCGGGCAAGGACGGCCTCGTTCACATCAGCGAGCTGGCGAACTTCCGCGTGAAGAACACCGAGGACATCGTCAAGATCGGCGACGAGATCACCGTGAAATGCCTCGGCGTGGACGAAAAGGGCCGCGTGCGCCTCTCGCGCAAGGCCGCCATGGAAGACCGCGACAAGGAACACGGTGCGGAACCCGCCGCCAAGGCTTGATCAGCCGGCAAGAACTTCCAAGCGCGGATGGCGAAAGCTGTCCGCGCTTTTTTTGTGGATTTGGCAGAGCGCGCGGTCCTCTGCGCGCCGTGCAAATGCAATATGACGGTGCACACGGAGTATCGCGTCCTGCCAATCCCCAACGGGCAGGGGATTAACCGCGACCTGTCTGTCCCAAACTGTCGCTTTTTGCCCATTTGCCACGCGCGGAAGGGCAAAAACAGCGTTTTCCGTCGTTTTTGCGGGTTTACGGCGCGTCCGTGCAGCTTGCACTTTCATCCGTAAAGCCGCCGTTTTCGCCCAATCAGCGCCCTTTTGGCCTACGGACAAATAGGAGTAGCCTGATTGCGCTTGTCCCGTCAGGCGAACAGCAAAAGGGAAATACGCCCGCTTTCATGCTTTCCTTATTTCCCGAATATGGGAATTAATTTGCCATGCAAACGAACAAGACCTTGCTCGCGTTTCTGGACGACGTTTATGAAGACCTCGAATTGTGGTATCCCAAGCTGCGGCTGGAGGAGGCGGGCTACGCGCTGAAGTGCGCCGCGCCGGAAATCAAAACCTACGCCGGCAAGCACGGTTATCCCGCCACGGCGGATCTGCTGCTGAAGGACGCGAGCGCGGATGATTTTTGCGGGCTGCTCGTTCCGGGCGGTTTCATGCCGGACAAATTGCGCCGCGACCCGAAGGTGCTGTCGCTCACGCGGGAGTTTTACGAGGACGGCAAGCTCGTCGCCTTCATCTGCCACGGCGGCTGGATTCCGATTTCCGCCAAAATCCTGAAGGGCAAACGTGTCACCGGCTCGCTTGGCATCAAGGACGATTTGGAAAACGCCGGCGGCATCTGGGTGAATGAACCGGTCGTGGAGGACGACAACCTGATCTCCAGCCGCACGCCGCGCGACCTCGCGGCATTCGGCCACGCCATGGTGCGGTTTCTGGACGCGAACGTGCGGTGAACGAGTCCGGCTGTCAGCGCGGTGCAGTGGTTGGTGCGGAAGCAGGCCGGCATTTTCGTCATTGAATTTTTCGCGGCAGTTCCTAAACTTTCCGCCATGGATAATTCGCAGCCATCCCAGCTCGCACAATACATTCCGATTTTGTTTCTGCTCGCGGCCGCCGTCGGCT
>CAZIFP010000335.1:0-3013 GCA_964538105.1 uncultured Bifidobacteriaceae bacterium | reverse complement strand
CAGCCGAGCCGTGCAACCGGACCATCACGGTTTATGGCAACGGCGGCGCGGTGCCGCCCGGTGGCACGGAAGCGCAGCCGCTGGATTTGTTCGTCGGCAACGCGGGGACGGCGGCGCGGTTTCTGTCGCCGTTTCTGTGTCTCGGTAGCGGCGTTTACCGGCTGCACGGCGTGCCGCGGATGCACGAACGTCCGCAGGCGGCGCTGTTTCAGGCGTTGCGCGAACTTGGCTATCGCGTCGAAGCGGAAAAGGGCAACGACAAGCTGCCGGTGAAGATTTGGGGAAATGAAAAATTAAAAATTAAAAATGCAAAATGCCTTGTCAGCATTGAAGAAAGTTCGCAGTTTGCTTCGGCGCTGCTGCTGTCATCAAAAATTGGCGGCTGGCAAATTGAAATTGTCGGCGAGAACGCGGAGGAATCGCCATATGTGGTGATGACTTCAAAATTGATGGAAGCATTTCCCAAGCAAGGCGGAAAATTTCAAATCGAGCCGGATGCTTCAAGTGCCAGTTATTTTTGGGCAGCCGGTTGGATGTTAAGTCTATTGGAGATTATGGCAGCAATCCGAATACAAGCTGCTGACTACCAAAGCAGCATCTCGATTCAGGATTTTTCTGAAAGCCAATGGCAAATTGACGCTGCATTTGTCCAATTAATTTCCATCGAACCACATAAACTTCCAGAGCGTTTTTCCCGGAAATACAGTTATGGCGACAGCATTATGACTTTAATTACAGTTGCGCCATTATTAATTCCACACGTTGTTCGATTTTCAGATTTAGGCCGCCTGCGCGTCCAGGAATGTGAGCGCGTCGTCGCGTTGCGGACGGAGCTGACCAAGTGCGGCGCGAAAGTGGTCGAGGAAGGCGACACGTTGACGGTTTACCCGACGAAGTTGGAGGAATTGCATGGCGCGGAGATTGAAACCTACAACGACCATCGCATGGCGATGTGTTTCGCGATTCTGGGATTAAAAGTTCCCGGCATAAAAATTAAAAATCCCGCTTGCGTGAAAAAGACGTTCCCGAATTTTTTCCAGAAAATCGCCGCGCCGCCACCGCACGGTCTGGGCGCGGAAATTTGGGAAATCAAAGACGGCCAGCGCACGCGGAAATTGAGCGGCGAAGATTTGTTTGCAAATTGATTTGGACAGAATGATAGAATTTTTCAGAATTCATTTTGTGAATTCGGTTGAATCTGTCGAAATTTTTTACTTTGAAAAAACATCCCATTGTCATCGCCATTGACGGCACGAGCGCGAGCGGCAAGAGCACGAACGCCAGGCTCGTGGCCCGCGCGCTCGGCTACGTTTATGTGGACACCGGCGCGATGTATCGCACGCTGGCGTGGCATTGCCTCAAGAAAAACGTGGACGTGAATGACGCCAAACTCGTCGCCAACGCCTGCCGCCGCTGGAAAACCGACCTGTGCTGCGTCGAAAAAAACGGCCTGCGCGTCGTGCATCTGCTGGTGGACGGCTATTTTCCAGAGAAGGAAATCCGCACGCCGGAGACCGCCGCCGCCGTCTCGCACGTGGCCGCCGTGCCGAAGGTGCGCGAATGGATGAAGAGAAAACAGCGCGAGTGCATCCAGTTCGGCGACCTGGTGATGGAAGGCCGCGACATCGGCACGAATGTTTTTCCGGAAACTGATTATAAATTTTACCTCGACGCGACGCTGGCCGAACGGTCCGCGCGCCGCGCCGCCGACGGCGTTCACGAAAATCTCGCCGCGCGCGATCATCGCGACAGCCAGCGCGCCGTCGCCCCGCTGATGATCGCGCTTGGCGCGAAGGTCATCAACAATTCCGCCATGACCTCGGAGCAGACGAGCAAGCTGCTGCTGGAAGAAATCCACAAGCTGATGGCCGCGAACCGATGAACCTGTCCCCGACAATTGCGGAGTGCGGAGTGCGGAGTGCGGATTTGCCACAACCAGTCGCGCGCCGTTTCAATCCGAAATTCGAAATCCGAAATTCGAAATGAACCTGTCCTATCGCATCGGCTGGACGTGCTTCCGGGTGATGTATGCCACCTATTTCCGATGGCGCGTTTTCAATGCCGGGCGCGTGCCGTTGCAGGGCGGCGTGATTCTGGCCTCGAACCACGCGAGCTTTCTTGATCCGCCGCTGGTCGGCTCCGGCCTGAAGCGAGACATCAATTATCTCGCGCGCGAATCGCTCTTCCGTTTTCCCGGCATCGGCGCGCTGCTGCGTTCGTGGAACGCCGTGCCGGTGGATCGCGACGGCGGCGGCGCGAAGGGTTTGAAAACCATTTTGGACCGGCTTCTCAACGGCGCTGGCATCATTTTGTTTCCCGAAGGCACGCGAACCAAAGATGGAAATTTGCAGCCGGCGCGCTCGGGCATCGGCCTGACGGTCATTAAATCGGACGCGGTGGTGATACCGGTGCGGACGTTTGGAACCTTCGAGGCGTTCGGGCGCAATCATAAATTTCCTCGCCCGCATCGCGTCGCGGTGAAATACGGCCGGCCGATGCGATTTGAAAAACTGCGCGCTGAGGCGAAAACGTGCGACAAGGCGCGGTTGAAGGAAATTTACCAGCAGGTCGCCGACGAAATCATGGCGGCGATAGCGAAGCTGGAGCCGAAGGAAGATTAATTTTCAGACAGAATGTTCAGAATTTAATTTTGTAAATTCTGTTATTCTGTCAAAAATCAAATCCCCAGATCCGACAGCGTCTTGCTGATGGCATTGACGATCTGGACTAGCCGCGGATGGGATTTCTCGATGCCGTCCACGGACGAGCGCAATCCCTGGTTGGAAAGTTCGCGCAACTGCGGATTGGGCTTGGCGCGCGTGGCCTCGTGGGCGGACAGGCTGGCGAAATTGGCGATGCTGTCGGCCTGTTCACCGTGCGTCTTGGAAAGCTCGGCGACTTCCGTCTTCAACGTGCCGAGCAGTTTGAGCAGCTCGGCCTTGCGGTCGGCGTTCACGGATTCCGCGCCGCCGATTTTCGCCTCTATCTCGCTGATGGTTTTTTCAATCATGTC
>CAZIFP010000334.1:0-3020 GCA_964538105.1 uncultured Bifidobacteriaceae bacterium | reverse complement strand
GCGAAGTCCATCGAGACGACGCTCGACGTGGTGGAAGGCATGCAGTTCGACAAGGGTTATTCCTCGCCGTATTTCGTGACCAGCGCCGAAACGATGGAAGCGAAGCTAGAAGACGCTTACATTTTGAATTACGAAAAGAAGATCAGCAGCCTGAAGGATTTGCTGCCGATCCTCGAAAAGGTCGCCAAGACCAGCAAGCCGCTATTGATCATCGCGGAAGAAGTCGAGGGCGAAGCGCTCGCGACGCTCGTGGTGAATAAATTGCGGGGCACGATCAATGTCTGCGCCGTCAAAGCCCCCGGCTTTGGCGATCGCCGCAAATCCATGATGGAAGACATCGCTGTCCTCACCGGCGGCAAGTGCATCACCGAAGACCTCGGCATCAAGCTTGAAAGCATCGGCCTCGAAGACCTCGGCCGCGCCAAGAGCATCGTCGTGGACAAGGAAAACACGACGATTGTCGAAGGCTACGGAAAATCATCCGAGATCCAGGGCCGCGTGAATCAGATCCGCCGCCAGATCGAAGAAACCACGAGCGATTACGACCGTGAGAAATTGCAGGAACGTTTGGCGAAGCTGGCGGGCGGCGTGGCCGTCATCAACGTTGGCGCGGCGACCGAATCCGAAATGAAGGAAAAGAAGGCGCGCGTGGAAGATGCGTTGCACGCGACCCGCGCGGCCGTGGAAGAAGGCATTGTTGCCGGCGGCGGCGTGGCGTTGATTCGCTGCATCTCGGCGATCGAAGCCGTCAAGGGCGCGAACGACGACGAGCAGATCGGCGTGGACATCATCCGTCGCGCGGTCGAAGGCCCGCTGCGTTCGCTCGCCGCGAATGCCGGTGTCGAAGGCTCGCTCATCGTGCAGGAAGTCAAAAAGCGCAAGGGCAACGAAGGTTACAACGTCGCCACGGGCGAATACGAAGACCTCGTGAAAGCCGGTGTGGTTGACCCGAAGAAAGTCACGCGCTCTGCCTTGCAGAACGCGGCCAGCATCGCTGGTCTGTTGCTGACGACCGAATGCCTCATCACCGACGCGCCGGAAAAGGACAAGCCGGCCCCGATGGGCGGCGGTCACGGCGGCGGCATGGGTGACATGGGCGGCATGGGCGGATATTGATCCGTCGGGAAAATTAGAGGAACCGAATCAAGCGCGGTCGGGAGAAATCCCGGCCGCGTTTTTGTTTGGCTGCGAATTTAATAATATTTATGTCGACTTTAACTTTATTGAGTTGTATGAAACGAAAGAACGATTCATTTTTGTTAAATGAGCGATTCTGACAAAAAGCACTGGATGAATTTTCTGGAGGACGAGGACGTGGCTTTCGTCAAGCGGTTCATCCTGTTTACGCTGTCTGGTATGCGCTGCTCCTGTCCGGAGTCATTCTCGCGCTGATTTTTTCGCTGAACCTGCCTTCAATCCAAAGGCGCTATGATGAATTGGAAATTCGCCAGATGACTTCGGTTGACGTATAAAAGCAAAAGGATTTTTCATCCGTGCCCGTTGCGCGCACCGTAATTTCGTCCCGCACCGGCAGCGGGAAATTAGACGGTTACGAAATATCTGGTCGGGCCGCCAAAGCGTGCCCGCAAATTGTTTTGTGACAAGCCATGAAATCCGTGTCACCATTTCCCCTGTTCCCCAGTTTCATTTATGGCTGTAAAAAAATTTCCCGTTTCGGATTTCAAGGCCACTTCACCGTTGCTGCCCGCGCCGTTAAGCGCCGCGTTGCCTGCCATCCTCCGCGACCGGCGGAAACAGGCTGCGTTGACGCTCGCCAAAGTGTCGGCGCGTTCAGGGGTGTCGCGGCAGATGCTGGGCTATGTGGAGGGGCGGCAACGCAAGCCCACCATGGATTTGCTGGAGCGCATCTGCGGCGGGTTGGAAATTCCACTGACGCGGTTGATCCGGCTCGCGCAACGCCTGACGACCGCCCCGGCGGCCTGCCGAAAATGCCACTATAGTTGCCTGGAAAACGGGCGGCTGGTCTGGTTGAATCCGGCGCGTGACTGCACCCGTCCGGGACTTTGACCCCGTTGGGCAAGGCGATGGAAAGGGCAGCCCGCATCCAAAGAAAAATCATCATGGCAACCGACAATCAAATCTCCGTCGTCATCACCGACCGGAACGTCACCGACAACCCCAGTCTTGCGAAGGCCATGTCACCCCTCTGAAAGGCCAGCGTTGGGTTTGTGAGTGACAGCCTTGCCCGAACGAAGGCCGAAGTTGGCCGCGTGATCGGCATGCTTGCCCATTCAAAGCACCTCCTTGCCCGGCTTGACCCGCACGGTGAATTGTAGGATTATATCTTTGCCGAAAATTTTGGACGGGGGCGCACTGGTTTCGACCATGTGAACACGCCAGAGGCGGCATGCCGAGGATGGTTCGTTGGCCTCGTTAATAATCGGACCAAAACAAAACAGCTAATCAAGAACTAGCTCTCGCGGCCTAAGTGCCACGACGTTCACCGGTGGACACCTGCTACGCCGGAGGAACGCAACAGCAGGCGTGATTGACGGCGGAGACCGCGCGTTGTCAGTCGAGATCTTATCATGCGGACTAGGCAATGCGACTCGAGCCCAGGCGCCATCGCATAGCAGAAAAAATTACCTGGGATAAGCATGTAGTCGCGGCTGGTTGGTCTGCTTGGGACGCGGGTTCAATTCCCGCCGCCTCCACCATATTTTATTGGTATTTTTAGATTCTTACGTTTTGGACGGGACAACGGAGAAACCCGATGAGGTTCTGACACCGGAAAAAACTGGCACGCGATGATTAATGAAACTAAATAGGCACATGAAAACTGCATTCCGAGAAACTGACCTAACGGCCGTCAGCCATTGGCGTAATTAATTGAGTCTCCTTTTGCCAGCCGCCGCCAAGTGCTTTGTAAAGCTGCACGAGGTTGAGCGAAACAGTTTGATCACTTTGCACCAGCGCATCCTGTGCCGCATAAAGTGAGCGTTCAGAATCCAGCACATGTAGAAAATCCGACAAGCCGTTATTGTAAAGTTGGGTGGACA
>CAZIFP010000333.1:0-3029 GCA_964538105.1 uncultured Bifidobacteriaceae bacterium | reverse complement strand
TAGTGTCTGGCCGAAGCCGCCGCTTCTCGCGGAGTGCCAGCAAGACACCGTCCAGCGAACTTCCGGGGAGGGAGCTTGAGTTCGTATTGCAACCCCTCCGGGCTGAAGAGACATTTTACAATTTCCACCCCGGTGGCGTCCGTTCCGTTGGAAACATAAATTGCCTTTTCACCGTTGGCGATGACTTCCACATCTCCGGGCGTTTCCCTCCCCGTGCTGGTGGCCGTCCCGGTCATGCGAACTTCAAATTGAAACAATTTCGCTTTCCATGCTCAAGGAGGGCAAATTCGTCAAAAGCCGAATATGTCATCAATTTTGACCGGTTGCACAACGGGCAAATTAGGTTAAATTCAACGCAAAATTATGCTTCAAAATCTTCGGTGGAACCGCTTCGCTTTAAGTTCATCCAAATTTATCCTGGCTTTCACGCTCGCCGTGCCAGCCGTGGCCCTGGCGCAGAACCTGACCGTCTATGACGATACGCTGGAAAACGGCTGGTCGGATGGCAGTTATAATATCACGCTTAATTATTTCAACACATCGCCGGTCCATTCCGGCAGCTATTCCATCAGCGCCACCATCACCGCGGCCTACGGCGGCATTCAATTGAATCATTCACCAATGACCAACTCCGCCTACGCCAGCATCAGCTTCTGGCTCAATGGCGGCACCAGCGGCGGGCAACGGCTGCAAATGTATGCCAATTTGAGCACGGGAACCCAGAGCGCCCGTTATGCCCTGAACTCACCGCTGGCCGGCACCTGGCAGCAATATACGGTTCCCTTTTCAGCGCTCGGGGCCGCCAACGTGACCAATCTTACCAGTTTCGCCATCCAGGACGCCGCCGGGTCATCGGAGCCGACTTTTTATCTGGATGACATCCAGTTCGTGAGCGCGGCCGGTCCCGGTCTGACTCATCTGACGGTGAATGCCGGCCAGCCCATCCGGACGGCGGATGTGCGCTGGTTCGGGATCAACACACCCAATTGGGACGGCGTGCTGGACACGCCGCAAACCATGGGTTTGCTGAACAACATGGGCACGCGCGCCGTGCGTATTCCGGGCGGGTCTGAATCCGACGATTATCACTGGCTTTACAACACGACCGACAACAACACCTGGACCTGGGCCATGAGCCTGGCCAACATGATTCATGTCATCACCAATATAAACGCGCAGGCGATGACCACGGTGAACTATGGCACGGGCTACACCAATGAAGCGGCCGCGTGGGTGGCGTATTGCAACGCGGCGACCACCAACACGCAATCCCTGGGTGTGGACTCGACGGGGTTCAACTGGCAGACGGCGGGCTATTGGGCCTCCCTGCGCGCCGCCGCGCCGCTCGGAACGGACGACGGCAAAAATTTCCTCCGCATCTCGCGGACGGCGCCGCTGGGTTTCAAATATTGGGAAATCGGCAATGAGGAATACGGAGCTTCATGGGAAACGGACAGCAATTCCCTGCCGCATGATCCTTACACCTACGCGGTGCGGTCGGCGGGTTACATCGCTTTGATGAAAGCGGTGGATCCGACCATCAAGATCGGCGTCGTGAGCACGCCCGGCGAAGACAGCTATGCGAATGGTTACAGCAGCCATCCGGCGTATAACGCGCGCGAAGGAACCTATCATAACGGCTGGACGGCGGTCTTGCTGGCGACGCTGACCAGCCTGGGGGTCACACCGGACTTCCTCATCCATCACCGTTATGCCCAGAATCCCGGCGGCGAGAGCGACGCCGGGTTGCTGGCCTCCTCGACCGGCTGGGCGTCCGACGCCGCGAACCTGCGGCAGATGATAACCGATTACGTGGGTTCGTCCGGCACGAACATTGAACTGGTCTGCACGGAAAACAATTCAGTTTCCTCCAACCCCGGCAAACAATCCACCAGCCTCGTCAACGGTTTGTTCAGGGCGGACAGCCTGGCCCAGCTCATGCAAACGGAGTTCAACGGGCTTTTCTGGTGGGATTTGCGGAACGGCCAGCTCACCGGCAACAATAACAGTTCCTCGCTCTATGGCTGGCGCGAGTATGGCGATTACGGAATCGTGGACGGCGGGTTCGTGAACGTGTATCCCACCTATTACACGGCGAAACTCATGACAAATTTCGTGCAGGCGGGCGACACCGTGATCAGCGCCGCGAGCGATTATTCGCTGCTTTCGACGTATGCAGTTCGCCGGCAAAATGGCAGCCTGACAATTCTGACCATCAACAAGGATCCGGTCAACACGCTCACAGGAAAGGTGGCGGTGGCCAGTTTCAGCCCGGTTTCCGGCGGGACCATCTATTCTTACGGGATTCCACAGGACACGGCCGCCGAGACCAGCGTCGGCTCGCCGGACGTGGCGCAATCAGCTTTTTCCTTTGCGGGAACCAACTTCAATTACGCCTTTCCGCCGTATTCGGCCACCGTGATGGTTCTTTCCCCGGTTGCTCCGCCGCAACTGACCAGTTGGTCGGTGCTGGCCAACGGCTCGTTCACGCTTGCCTTCACCAACTACACCGGCCTGAACTTCACCGTGTTGGGCAGCACGAACCTGGCCTTGCCAATAAACTCATGGTCGAACCTCGGCACCGCCGTGGAATCGCCCGCCGGTTCCGGCCAGTTCCAGTTCACCGACCCGCAGGCGGCGAACAATATCCAACGCTATTACCGCGTGCGGACGCCGTAACCTGACTGTGGAACGCCACGTGCGACTTTGCTTTGCCTGGCGTTGGAAAGAATGATTAAAGCAGGATGCGCGGCGTCAGGCGGATTGTTCGCCTGACATCACTCCACGTCTTCGCCCAATTCCACGTTCCAATAGGCGAGGTCAATGAAATGCTTCCAGCTTTCGTGCCGGGGCAGGCTGAAGTTGATCTGCACGAACGGACGCCACTTGGGCCGCTTGGGTTTGCGGACGAGGCGCAGACCGGCCTCCTGCGGCGTGCGGTTGGCCTTGCTGGTGTTGCACTCGATGCAGGAGCAGACGATGTTTTCCCACGTGGTCGGGCCGCCGCGGTCGCGCGGGATGACGTGGTC
>CAZIFP010000332.1:0-3041 GCA_964538105.1 uncultured Bifidobacteriaceae bacterium | reverse complement strand
TGCTGATCACCGACAACCACATGCCCATCGTGACGGGCCTGGAGCTGATCAAGAAACTTCGCGCCGAAGACATGAAATTGCCGGTAATCCTGGTGTCGGGATCGACGCCGCCGGAAGAATTGCAACAGCACCCGTGGCTGCAAATTCAAGCGACGCTGCTCAAGCCCTACACGCTCGCCGAATTGTTTAAAACGGTGAAGGAAGTTCTGGTTGCGACCAGCGATGCCCGCGAACAGAACACTTTGCCGTTAAACTGGCAACGCCAGCCGTCAAGTTGATCATTTGCAGGCTTGATAAAATTCCAGGCAGGGAAACACCCCATGGCGACCTTGGGCATTTCGGCTTTATTATCAGCCCATGAATAAATACATAAATTTTCCGGGGGTAAATCCAACCCGTTCACTGCTTCCATACGAAACGAATCCGCCCCGGCGAATTCTTGTCGTGGAGGATAATTATGCCGTGCGCCGGCTCAACACCGGATTATTGATGGATTCCGGCTACGAAGTGGATTCCGCCGAAGATGGGGAGGTCGCCTGGGACGCGCTGCAACTGAACAGCTACGATCTGCTGGTTACGGAAAATAAAATGCCGAAGTTGTCCGGGGTTGACCTGCTCAGGAAAATGTTTGCCGCCCAAATGACCCTGCCGGTCATCATGGTATCGCAAGCGATGCCGATGGATGAATTGAGCCGGGAACCATGGCTGCAAATTGAGGCCATGTTGGACAAGTCTTATGTGGTGGCGGAGTTTCTGGCCACCGTGAGAAATGTCCTGCTTGCAAATCACGGAACTCACGACGAAGTTACAATGCCGTCAATCTGGCAAGGTCACCCGTCGGCCGTTGGTTTGCAGTTCTAAAGATTTGAATCCCCGGTTACGGGCGTTCATTTGATATTCTCCGATCTGGACATTTTCGGTGTAACTTCATAGAGGCACATGGGGTAAACACCCCATGGCGACCACCGGCAGTTCCAGCCTATTTTAACATCAATGAAGGTTGTCAGAATGATGTTATCGCATCTGAAATGACCTCTTCGTGATTGAAATCACCATGCCTGTTTCAAGTCGAATTCCGCTGCTTCTGATCGCGGCCATCAGTGCGCTGGCCGGATTCAACTGTTTCGCACAAATTGACCCGGAACATCGCAACCTTTTGGAGCTGGGCTATGACCAGCCGCTAGCCGGCCAGGGGCCGCAGGCAGTCTATGCCTATTATTACTATAACAACCCCGATTTTCTTGACACCAACACGGCATTGCGGCTGGCCATCGCCCCGGCGTATGTGGACGGCGAAATCGGGTTCAAACATCTGCTGTCGCCCTACACCGATGTCGGCCTCGGTTTTAACGGGGGACTGTTCGGCGACAATTACTATGAAGTCCGGCAGGGCCAATACTACAAAAGCGAAAGTTTCAACGGCGACGGCGGCGGGGTTGCTTTGAGCATCTATCAACTGTTGAATCCGGGGATGTTGATTCCGGTGAGCGTGATTGCGCGCGGCGGGATGCGCGATTCAACCTTCACGGACACGTCCCAGACGGCGGACAACTTCACGCTGCCGGGCAATCAGGTCAGCGGCTACGCACGGGGCGGCATCCGGGTGGCCGGCAAGGAGCCGGTTCTGTATCCCGATCTGGGACTCGAACTGTCCGTCTGGTTCGAGCGGCAATGGCGTTTGGACAGCCAGCAATATGGTTACAGCGATGACCGCAGCATCAGCCCCAATGTGAACCTATACTGGCTCTACGCCGGATTGAACTATGCCTGGACCAACAGCGGGCAGAAAATGTCGTTTGCGTTCACGGCGGGCGGCTCGACCGGCGCGGACCAGTTCAGCGCGTGGCGGATGGGCGGCGTGCTGCCGCTGGTGTCGGAATTTCCGCTCGAGCTGCCCGGCTACTATTATGAAGAACTCACGGCGACGAGCTTTCAACATATCTATGCCGGCTATGACGTGCCGCTGGATGCGGCGCACCGCTGGGATTTCCGGCTTGAAGCCGCCACGGCCCATCTCAGTTATCTGGCCGGATATGAACAGGCCAGCGACTGGCAGACCGGCGTGGGTGGCGGCCTTTCATTTGCGCCCAAAAACAAAAATTTTGAGATTGTGCTGCGCTACGGTTACGGTTTCAACGCGCTTCGGGACGGCAGGGAAGGTGCGCAAAGTGTCGGGCTGCTGTTCCAATACAATTTTGAGAAGCAAAAAGATCGTTCGGAGTAAAGTATGGCGGCCAACTCCAAAATGATTTTAACGCGGAATGCCGGTCTTGTCAGGTGTTCAACCATTGATGCGACAGACGTCAGTCAGGCTCCTGGCTTGGTGAATCAAATCAAAGAAATATCCGCTCCCAACATTCCAACGCTGCGCTGGCTCTGCACGGGCCGGGAAATTTTTCCGGGAATGCTGGCGGCGATCCACGCGGCGCAAAAGTCCATTCAGCTGGAAACCTACGTTTATGCCGACGGCCAGGTGGGCCGGCAGTTTCTGGCGGCGCTGCTGGCGGCGGCCCGGCGCGGCGTTCAGGTGCGCGTGCTGGTGGATGCCGTCGGCTCCTGGTTTTTGCCGGAGCATTTTTTCCTCCCGCTCGCCGCCGCCGGTGCCGAGGTGCGCCGTTTCAATCCGCTTCACCTCTGGCGCTTCGGCGTGCGCGACCATCGCAAGCTGCTGGTCTGCGACCGGTCCGTCATTTTCATCGGCGGATTCAACGTGGCTGATGAATACGACGGCGATGGCGTGACGCGCGGCTGGTGCGATCTCGGCGTTCGCATTGAAAGTCCGAAGCTGGCCGGCGAACTGGCGGTGACATTTGAAGAGCTGTTCGCACTGTCGGATTTTCACCGCAAACCGCTGCTGCGGCTGCGGGGGTTCAAGCGCAAACGCAAATCTCCAAAACGAACGGCGGGAGAATTATTGTTGAGCCGTCCTGGTCTTGGCGCCAGCCCTTTTCAAACGGCGTTGTATCGCGATCTGGCCCAGGCCCGCGACGTGCGGATCATCAGCGCGTATTTTCTGCCGACGCGGCGGGTGCGCCGGGACT
>CAZIFP010000331.1:0-3075 GCA_964538105.1 uncultured Bifidobacteriaceae bacterium | reverse complement strand
TTGCCCTGCCCCGGCTGGGCCGCGACCTGTTTTTGGGCAACAGCATCATTTATGCGATTTGTCTGCTCGGTATGGCCACGGGAAAATTGCCGGCCTTGAATGATTTGAGCGACATGTTCAAAAACATTTTTCATGTGGTCGGACTTGGCTCCGTCGCAACCGGCATCTGGCTGACCTTCAAAACCAAGAGCATCGGCACTGAATGGAAGTCGGTTCTTTTCATGGGGCTGCTCTGGGTGGTCGGCGCCTCGTTTTATTTTTATGAACCCATCGCCGGCATGACCGATCCGCCGATGCAATGGGGTTATCCGCGCACGCTCGAAGGATTTTTCCACGCGCTCTCCCGCGGCCAGTATGAAAAATCCAGTCCGACGGAAATATTCCAGGATCCCATGCGCTTCATCTCGCAGTTGGGGCTGCTGGTCGGCGGTCTGGCCGATTCTTATAGTTGGATTTGCATTTTCATCGCACTGTTACCGTTCATTTTCATCTTCAAGATGCAGAACCGCGAACGTTCGTGGATCATCGGCCTGACGGCCATTTACCTCTGCATCGGCGTGCTGCTGACCATCATCATGAACACCTCGCTGGACCGCCAGTCGGCGGATGAAAGCAAGGTGTTTTTCACCGCCTCGCACGCGATCGTCGCCATCATGATCGGCTACGGGCTGGCGTTGATGGCCGCCTACATGGCCACGCATTACCAAAATTTCCGGCGCTGGGGAATGCTGGGCGCCGGCATTGCCGTGATCCTCGCCATGTATTGCCTCCTGGTGGCCACGGGCAAACTTTATTTTGGCCCCGCCGGGCAAATCAGCTTTACCGAACTGCCGCACTACATCGCCAAGGCGTTTGACAAAGATCAATATGCCCTGCCGGTCTTTGCCAACCTCATTTTGCTGGCGGTGCCCATCATTTTGATTTGCGCCCTGCTGGTCTATCGCCAGCGCGGGCCGGTTTTGATTTTTCTCTGTTTGCTCATGGCGGTTCCGGTCTGGTCGGGACTGTCCCACTGGTATAAGAGCGAGCAGCGCAATCACTGGTTCGGCTACTGGTTCGGGCACGACATGTTCACGCCGCCGTTTGACTTGTATCCCGAAATGACGCGCAACACGATTCTGTTCGGCGGCACCGATCCGGGCCGCTTCAATCCGACCTACATGATCTTTTGCGAAAGCTTCATTCCGCATCGCTGCCAGCCCTACTTGGACCAGAAATTCGATCGCCGCGACGTTTATCTCATCACGCAAAACGCGCTGGCCGACGGGACGTATCTGGATTATCTCCGCGCCCAATACAACCGGAGCCAGCAGGTTGACCCGCCGTTCTTCCGCGAATTTTTCAAATATGTCCTGGGCATCCCGCTGGGCGAAAATAGTTCCCTTGTGCGCGCCATCTCTGACGCGTCCTACCATGTCCTCGACGTGCCCTTCACCAAGCTCGGCGCAAAGATTGAGGCCCGTCGCCGGGCCGAAGGTGTTTATCCGCCCAACGAAATTTACATTCCGTCACCGGATGATTCCCAGGCCTGCTTCCAGCAATACACGGAAGATGTCGCCCGCCGCCAGCAACTTGGCCAGCTCAAACCCGGCGAAGATGTTCACAACGACAACGGCCGCGTGCAGGTGTCCGGCCAGGTGGCGGTGATGGAAATCAACGGCCTGCTGTGCAAGGTGATTTTTGATCACAACCCGACCAACGAGTTTTACGTCGAAGAAAGTTTCCCGCTGGACTGGATGTATCCCTACGAAACGCCGGCCGGCATCATCATGAAGATCAACCGCAACACGGTCTCGTCATATGACAGCGAAATCTTCAGGAAGGATCACGCATTCTGGAGCAAGTATTCGGACCGGCTCATCGGCAACTGGATCACTTACGACACCAGCGTCAAGGAAATCGCCGACTTCGCCCAGAAGGTTTATCTCGGCAACAATTACGCCGGTTACCAAGGTGACCGCAAATTTATCCGCGACGACGACGCCCAAAAGGCGTTTTCCAAACTCCGCAGTTCCATCGCCGGCATGTATGCGTGGCGGCTGGGCCGGGATTGCCCGCCCGAATTTGCCCCGAAAAACAATGCCGATTTGCAGGCGTTGGTGCGGGAAACCGATTTTGCCTTCAAGCAGTCTTTCGCTTTTTGCCCTTACAGCCCCGAAGCAGTCTTTCGTTATGTCAACTTCCTGCTCCAGTTCAACCGGCTGGATGACGCGCTGATTGTGGCTCAAACCTGTTTGAAACTGGATCCTTTCAATGACCAGGTAAAAAATCTGATCAAGCAGTTGCAGGAATTCAAAAACCAGTCCGCCTCGCGCGGCCAGTTTCAGGAACAATTGCAGAAGCTCCAAGCCGAAGCCGCCGCGCATCCGACCAACTTTCAAAACATCCTCGCCTTGGGAACCCTCTATTCTCAAATGCAGGATACCAACCGCGCTTTTATGCTGTTCAATCAGGCAGCCGGTTTATTTGACCAGGAACTGGCCAGCCCGGCCGTCCGGAGTGAAAATGTCCTGGCCATGGCGCAAATCTCGGCCGCGATTGGCAACGTGGTCAAGCTCGAAACGGTTCTAAAAAAACTGGTCGCCCTCAATCCAACCCAGCCCGAGGCACATTATGACCTTGCTGCCCTCGAAGCCATCACCGGCAAAACCGACGACGCCCTGAAGGAACTCAGCCTTTCCGTTGATTTGAGTTCCAAGCGGCTGTTGACCAATCCTGCCGCGCATAATCTGGTCATAGAAGCCCGCACCGACCCGCGCTTCAATTCTCTGCGCAACTCGCCAGCCTTCCAAAAAATCATCCCGGCGGGTTGATGCCAAGGCATGAAGAAGTTGTCGGGTTTTCGATAGTTCCAAATTCCAAAATCGTAGATGCAGTAATTGCGCACCTATTGGCGGATGTAAACCGGGTTCCAACCGGCGATTAAAAATGTGTTAAAACTCGGCCGGCGTGGCGTCATCACCGGCGCGGTTGCGCGGTGCTGCATCAGGTGGAAAAAATGGTGCGCGATACAGGGTTCGAACCTGTGACCCCTACCGTGTCAAGGTAATGCTCTACCACTGAGCTAACCGCGCA
>CAZIFP010000330.1:0-3086 GCA_964538105.1 uncultured Bifidobacteriaceae bacterium | reverse complement strand
CGCGTCTTGCAGGCCGAGGGCCGGGAGCATGTTTCCAGCACCGTGCTGGCGAGCGTGCATAATCTGGAGCCGGTGATTGTGCGGAAGGATCTGGCCATGACCGGCGCAGCGGGCACGCCGCGCATCGGCTTCCGCATCACCGAATTGATTGCCACCATTGAACGGTTTCTCGGCTGGGACAACCAGACCAAGGCGGTGCTGATTGGCGTTGGCAGCCTGGGCACGGCGCTGCTGGGTTACCAGGGTTTTCAAAATTTCGGTTTCAGATTTGTGGGTGCATTTGATCGTGATCCGAAGGTCGTTGGCAAGTGGGTTCACGGCCGCAAAGTGCAAGCGGTTGAACAACTGATTCCATTTGTCCGGCGAAGTGAAATTCGGCTGGGCGTATTGACTGTTCCCGTAGCGGTCGCCCAGGAATCTGCCGAATTAATGGCGCGCGCCGGCATCAAGGGCATTTGGAATTTTACGCCGGCAAAGCTGCGTTTGCCGGAAAATGTGGTGACCCAAAAGGAAGACTTGGCCGAAGGTCTGGCAGTTTTGTCCCATCGCCTTCACGGGCTGCATGGAAATAGCACTGTATAAATCAGCGGCAACGGTAGAAAGTCCAAAGATGACCGTTCCTGTTGTAATGTTGTTTTTAGGATATTGCTCGAACTTTCCTTGGCGAAAATCCGAATGGCGTTGGCATCATCGCCGTGGTAGCCTCTATCGGTCGCTCCCAATATAAACGTGTGGTCAACTGCTAAACTAGGATAGACACTAATTTTCCGATGCCTGATTCTTTCACCTCCGGCCAACGACCCCGCACCTGCCGCGCCTGCGGCAAGAAATTTGAATATCCCGTCAAGGGCGGCGCCGCCACGCGTCACCACTGCGAGGACTGCGTGGCCGTTCCCGCCGAGACCCGAAAAATTCTGGAGCGTCTCAGCAGCCGTGTGACGCAATTGGAAAACCAGCTCCGCCGCCTTCAGGAAAAGCCCGCCGCGCCAAGCTGAATCAGTTCACGGCTTTTTGCCGAAAACCTCGTTGGTGCTGCCGCGCCGGTAGCCCTGCAAATCGAGCGTGACATGTGCGTAGCCGATTTTTTTCAATTCTTCCGCCACCGTCGCCAGCTTGCCGTTCACGAGCAGCGCCGGGATTTCCGCCGGAGCCAGTTCGATGCGGGCAAAATTCTGTTTCTGCATTTCGTGATGCCGCACGCGCACATCATGAAAACCAAGGTCGCGCAAAATATATTCTGCCTGCTCGATCATTCGCAATTTTTCCGGCGTCACGGTTTCGCCGTAGGGCACGCGCGAACTCAGGCACGCCATCTGCGGCTTGTCGGCCGTCGGCAGGCCGAGTTGCGCGGACAACTCGCGGATTTCCGCCTTGGTCAAACCCGCTTCCTTCAGCGGCGCGCGCACCTGAAATTCCGCCGCCGCCTGCGCGCCCGGTCGGAAATCGCCGGCGTCGCTCGCGTTTTCGCCGTAGGCAATCACCGCAAAATTTTCCGCACGCGCCAGCGGCGTCAATTCCTCGAACAGCTCCTGCTTGCAGAAATAACAGCGGTTCGCCGGGTTCGCCGTGTAATTCTCGTTGGCAAATTCCTGCGTCTGAAGGATGCGAACGGGAAAACCAAATTGCTTTGCGATGTCGAGCGCTTCCGCCAGTTCACGGCGTGGCAGGCTCGGTGAATCGGCGATGGCCGCCAGCGCGCGGCCGCCCAGCACCTCGTGCGCGACGCGCGCCAGAAACACCGAGTCCACGCCACCGGAATACGCCACGAGGCAGGAGCCGCAGCTTTTCAGCAACGTCCGCAATTTTTCCAGTTTGTCATTGGCTTCGCTCATCGTTTGGGTGTAGCGGCTTTCGGCAGAAAGCCGCACATTTTTATTTTCTCAACTTGGCGGCGCCCTGCCGAGACGCCGCTACCGCTTCATAAATCTGTTTCACCGGGACTTTTTTTTGCGCCGCCAGTTTTTTGGCCGATTCAAATTCCGGGGCGGCTTGAACCACCTTACCACCGAGTCGTCCAATTTTCACGGTGACTTTTCCAAACGCGGTCTTTTTGTCAGCAAATTCGCGGCGCAGCTTGCGGCGCTCGGCAATGGTTTTGCGGACGCCGAACGCTGTCGTCTCGCGCAGCATCAGTTCGCTGAACTTGTCCGCATCGGCTTCCGCGCACAAAACGGTGAGCAAGACGCCGGGTCGGCTTTTCTTCATCTGGATCGGCGTGTGGAAAACGTCCAGCGCGCCGGCGGTCAGCGCTGTTTCCACAAATGCGCCGAGGATTTCACCGGAGCAATCGTCCAGGTTCGTTTCCAACACGGCGATGAGGTCGGTATCCCAATCCAGATTAGTTGATAGCTGATTGTTGATAGTTGATGGCTTACGAGTGGAGCTGGCTTTGCTTTGCGTGCCCAGCACGGCGCGCAACACATTTGGCCGCGTCTGATTGTCGCGCGTGCCGAGGCCGAAGCCGATTTTTTCGGCGACCAGATTTTCCATCGCGCCGAAGCTTTCGACGAATTCCGCGAGCAGCGCCGCGCCGGTGGGGGTGACGAGTTCGTGCGGTTCCTCGCATTGGGAAACGGGAATTTTTCGCGCGCCCAAAATCGCCAGCGTGGCCGGCGCGGGCACCGGAAATTTTCCATGTGCACAGTCAATCCAGCCGGTGCCTTCGACCACCGGCGAGGCGAACACGCGCGGCTTGCCGAGCAGTTCCAGCGCGATGGCCGCGCCGACAATGTCCACGATGGAATCCACCGCGCCGACTTCGTGGAAGTGGACTTCATCTGCCGGCAGACCGTGAATTTTTCCCTCGGCCACGGCGATGCGTTGAAAGACCGCAATGGATTTTTGCTTCACCCAAGCCGATAACTTGCTGCGCGAAATGATCTGTTTGATTGCGGCAAAATTCCGCTGGTCATCGTGCTCATGCTCGTCATGGACATGACCATGTTGATGTTCGTGCGAATGATCATGCGGATGATCGTGATGCGGACGTCCGTGATGGTGGCCGTGCTCGTGGAAATGTTCATGGCCGTCGTGCGTATGCGTGTGGCCATGTTCATGCGCGAGGTGGACATCAAACTTCACGCCGG
>CAZIFP010000329.1:0-3109 GCA_964538105.1 uncultured Bifidobacteriaceae bacterium | reverse complement strand
CCTTACACGGACAACTATTACGCCGCGCTGAATTCTGCCGTTTTCACCGACGGTTCGTTCTGCTACATCCCGAAAGGCGTGCGCTGTCCGATGGAGCTTTCGACCTATTTCCGCATCAACGCCGCGAAGTCCGGCCAGTTCGAGCGCACGCTCATCATTGCGGATGACAGCGCGAGCGTGAGTTATCTCGAAGGCTGCACCGCGCCGATGCGCGATGAAAATCAGTTGCACGCCGCCGTCGTGGAACTCGTCGCGCTCGACCATGCGGAAATCAAATACAGCACGGTGCAAAACTGGTATCCCGGCGACGAAAACGGCGTGGGCGGCATCTATAATTTCGTGACCAAGCGCGGCATGTGCAAAGGCAAAAACTCGCGCATCACCTGGACGCAGGTCGAGACCGGCTCGGCGATCACCTGGAAATATCCGAGCTGCATTTTGCTTGGCGACAATTCCAAGGGCGAATTTTATTCCGTCGCCGTCGTCAACAACATGCAGCAGGCCGACACCGGCACGAAGATGATTCACATCGGCAAGAACACGAAAAGCACGATTGTCTCAAAAGGCATTTCCGCCGGACGCGGGCAGAACAGCTATCGCGGTTTGGTGGAAATCCGCAAGAGCGCGGCGAACTCGCGCAATTTTTCGCAGTGCGACTCGATGCTCATCGGCGCAAAATGCGGCGCGCACACGTTTCCGTATATCGAGGTGAAAAACACGTCGTCGAGCGTCGAGCATGAAGCCTCGACCTCAAAAATCGGCGAGGACCAGATTTTTTACTGCAACTCGCGCGGGCTGTCCACGCAGGACGCGGTGAACATGATCGTGAACGGCTTCTGCAAGGAAGTGTTCAAGGAGCTGCCGATGGAATTCGCCGTCGAGGCGCAGAAACTTTTGGGCGTGAGCTTGGAAGGCAGCGTTGGTTAATTTTTCCGGCCACAGATTTTCACAGATGAAATACAGGTTTCATTTTTGAATTTTTTATCTGTGTGAATCTGTGTCCATCTGTGGCTAGAATGAATTTTAGAACATGAGCAAGCAACCTATTCTTGAAATCAACAACCTCCACGCGGGCGTGGAGAACAAACAAATCCTCAAGGGCTTCAGCCTGACGATCAACGCCGGCGAAGTCCACGCGCTAATGGGCCTGAACGGCTCCGGCAAGAGCACGCTCGCCGCGATTCTCGCCGGCCGCGACGGCTATGAGGTGACCGAGGGCACGGTGAATTATCTCGGCAAAGATTTGATGGAACTTGATCCCGAAGAGCGCGCCCGCGAAGGCGTATTTCTCGCGTTTCAGTATCCGGTGGAAATTCCCGGCGTGAACAGCACTTATTTTCTCAAGGCTGCGCTGAACGAAATCCGCAAGTCCAAGGGCCAGCCGGAACTCGACGCGATTGAGTTTTTGGATTTGGTGAAGGACAAAATCAAGCTGCTCGAACTCAAGGACGACCTGCTCAAGCGCTCGGTGAACGAAGGATTTTCCGGCGGCGAAAAGAAGCGCAACGAAATTTTCCAGATGGCCGTGTTGGAGCCGAAGCTCGCGATCCTCGACGAGACGGATTCCGGCCTGGACATTGACGCGTTGAAAATCGTCGCCAGCGGCGTGAACAAACTGAAGCGCGC
Organism: uncultured Bifidobacteriaceae bacterium; assembly: GCA_964538105.1. Taxonomy (GTDB): domain Bacteria; phylum Verrucomicrobiota; class Verrucomicrobiia; order Limisphaerales; family UBA11358; genus UBA11358. The sequence goes on along the minus strand of CAZIFP010000329.1, from coordinate 1,483 downwards.
CGATTCCGCGCAGCTCGTCATTACACATTACCAGCGGCTGCTGAATTACATCATCCCTGATTTCGTTCACGTCATGGCGGACGGCCGCATCGCGAAGTCCGGCGGCAAAGATCTGGCGCTGGAACTGGAGGCGAATGGTTACGATGGAATTCTCAAGGGACTTTGAGTAAGCTTGGCGCATGAATTTAGACGACACCCAGCGGCAAGCCGTTTCCAAGTGGATTGCTGAAGGCGCAAAGCTTTCCGAAGTCCAGAACCGGCTGGTCTCGGAATTCGGCATCAAGCTCACTTACATGGAGGCGCGCTTCCTCGTGGACGACTTGAAGCTCACGCCCAAAGATCCGGAGCCGCCGAAAGCGGTCGCACCGCCGGCTGCGTCGCCCGCCACGGATCCGGCCAAACTAACCGTTGAAAAAAATCCCGCGCCGGAGGGAACGCTTCCGGCTGCGGGCGTTTCCGTGAGCGTGGATAAAATCACCAAGCCGGGCGCGATCATCAGCGGCAAAGTGAATTTCAGCGACGGCCAGGTTGCCGACTGGTATCTCGACCAAACGGGTCGGCTCGGCGTCGTGCCGAAACAGGCGGGCTACAAACCGTCCGCCGCCGATGTGCAGGAATTCCAGCTCGCGCTACAGCAGGAAGTCGCCAAGCTCGGCTACTGATCCAATTTTGAGTTTTTAGTTGAAACGCCCGGTGGCGGTTTTATCTAAAAACTCAAAATTAAAAATTCAAAACTCCCGCCGGACTTGGCACATTGAGCCGCGATGCGTGAAAAATTCCGGGCCTGGGCCGAATCCCTGGAAACCTTCTTCCTCGAAGTCGTTTTTGAGGAACGCCATGATTTCAAGGCCAAGGCCACGCGCGGGGTTCTATTTGGCGGTTCGAAAGTTTTCACCGTCATCGTCAAGCTGCGCCGCTGGCTTTACAACGTCCGCATTCTCCGCGACAAGACGCTCGGCGTGCAAGTCATCGCCATCGGCAACCTCACCGTTGGCGGCACCGGCAAGACGCCGGTTGTGGAAAAATTCGCACGCGAGCTCCGCGACGCCGGCCGCAACGTCGCCATTCTCTCGCGCGGCTACCGGTCCAAACCACTGCCGCTGCATCACCAGCTTCTGAATAAAATTCTGTTGCGCGAGGACCAGACGCCGCCGCGCGTCGTGTCGGATGGCAAATCGCTGCTGCTCGATTCCGAAACCGCCGGAGACGAACCTTACATGCTCGCATCCAATTTGAAGGACGTCGTCGTGCTGGTGGACAAGGACCGCGTGAAAAGCGGGCGTTACGCGATTGAAAAATTCGGTTGCGACACGCTGCTGCTCGACGACGGGTTTCAATACTGGCATCTGCGCGGCCGCAGGCACGATGTCGTGCTGATTGACCGCCAGCAGCCGTTCGGCAACGAGCATCTGTTGCCGCGCGGCACCCTGCGCGAACCGCCGTCGCACCTCGCGCGCGCCCACACGATTTTCATCACCAAGAG
>CAZIFP010000328.1:0-3115 GCA_964538105.1 uncultured Bifidobacteriaceae bacterium | reverse complement strand
CCGGTGCCAGGCGTTTTTTTCCGATGTGTCATCGTTCTGCATTTTTCAACTGATGTAAGTTGGCTGTTGCTTCAGGTTTGCCTGCCACCCGGCACGAGCCGACGCACTCTTGATTCCCAGCTCCCCGTCAACCAGCTTCCGTCCGAGCCACGCCGTCGCGCCGCAAGAGAAAACCACGACCGTCGCCGAGCTTAACGGCATCAAAATCGCACACACAATCGGCGCGAGCAGCCCAGTCGCCGCGATGCTCACACCGACCAGGTTGTAGAGCGCCGAAATGGCGAAGCCCGCGCGCACCACGCGCGCCGCGCCGCGCGAAAACGCCAAAACCCTGGCCAGACGCGGCAATTCCGCCGCGTCCAAAATAACGTCACTCGCCGGCGAGAAAGCCCCGATCTGCTCCACGACCGCCACGCCGACCTCCGCCTGCTTCAGCGCGCCCGCATCGTTCAAGCCGTCGCCGACCATCATCACCTTGCGCCCGCGCGCCTGAAGTTCGCGGATGAAATTCAGCTTGTCCGCCGGGCTTTGGTTGAATTTCAAGATCGCGTGTTCGCCGAAAAGCTTTTGAAACCGCGCCGATTCGCGTTCGTTGTCGCCGCTCAACAAGGCCACTTCGTATTTGCCGCCAAGCTGAGCAATCAGTAGCGCCACTTCCGGTCGCAGCGCGTTTTCCAATGAAAACGAACCGCGCAGCTTTCCATCAACCGATACGAAAACCGCGCTGCCGGAATTGATTTGGGGCGGGCGTTCGCCCTGGCTCATCGCCAGGCCTCGCCTTTGCAGCCACACGCGCGAACCCAGCAGAATTTTGTGTCCGGCGATTTCCCCTTCGATGCCGCTGCCCGGCGTCTCCTTGAAACCCGCGACCGGCAAAATTAAAGACGAAAGCGACCTGGCAATCCGCACCGAATGCGGATGCGTCGAGTGCCGCGCCAGCGAGCCGACCCACGAAATTTCTTCCGCACTCAAACCGCTGGCTTCGGTTTCTTCATTCTGCATTCTTCCTTCTGCCTTCAAAAACTCCACGCCACGCGCATCCGCACAGGTAAGGGTGCCGGTCTTGTCCAAAACAATCGTGTCCACCACGGCCATGCGCTCGATGACCGGCGCGTTTTTAAGGAAGATTTTCAGCCGCGCCAGAATCCGCTGCGCCGTGCCATGCGCCAGCGGCGCGGCCAGCGCCAGCGCACACGGACACGCGACAATCAGCACGGACGTGAATGTTTTCAAGGCTTTTGTCGCATCTTTGAAAATCCAGAACACCGCCGCCGCCAGCGCGATGCCGATGACCAGCTTGGTGAAGCGCCGGCTGTAGCGGTTGGTCAGCGAGTCAAGGTCGTGTTCGGAATGCTTGCGGAAAGCCTCATTGTCCCACAGCGCAGCCAGATAGCTTTGGGTGACGGATTTCACCGTCTCGACCTCGATCGCACCGCCGACCTGCCGGCCACCCGCGTAAAGGTGCGCGCCAGCGGCGCGGGGGACCGGTTCTGATTCGCCCGACACGAAGCTGTAGTCCATACACGCTTCGCCGCTGACCAGTTTCGCATCCGCCGGCAAAAGTTCGCCATTGCGCAAAATCAAATGGTCCCCCGTTTCGAGCTGCGAAATGGCGACGCTCTGCTCGCCATCGGAATTTTTGCGGACAACGGACAACGGGAAAAAGCCTTTGTAATCGCGGTCAAACGCGATCCGGTCGTAGGTTTTTTTCTGGAACAACCGGCCGCACAACAGGAAGAAAATCAGGCCGCACAACGAGTCGCAGTAGCCGGGACCGCGCTGCATGGAAACCTCGATGACACTCGAAAGGTAAATCGCCGCGAGCCCCATCACGATGGGCACCTCCAGCGTGATGGTGCGCTGCCGCAGGCTCAGCCACGCCGCGCGCCAGAAATCCGCCGCGCCATACGTGAGCACCGGCAGCGCAAACGCCAGCCCCAGCCAGCCGGCCACGGCCTTGAACCACGGGCCGTTAAAGCTGTCGAGGCCGAAGTAAAACGGCAGCGACATAATCATGATGTTGCCGAACGCGAATCCGGCCAGGCCAATCTGCAGCCACGCTTTTTTTGCGCCACGGCGACGGCTTGGCTTTCTCCGTTTCGCCAAAGGTCAGTTCCGGTTCGTAGCCGATGGACGTGAGCAGCGCGACGAGTTCGCTGAACTTTATTTTGGCACGCGCGAAGGTGATGGCGGCCTCGCGGCGCGAAAAATTCACCTGCGAATGCCCGATGCCCGGATGCAGCTTGAAAAGATTTTCCAGCAGCCAGACGCACGCCACGCAATGGATGGCCGGCAGCTGCAGCGTGACCTTGGCACGCGTGAGGTCCGCATAATCCAGCAGCTTTTCCGACACCGCCGGGTCGTCGAGAAACGCCCATTTGGCGGCGGCGGACGCGGCGCGGATGCGCGTGCCGGGGGCGGATTGCAACTGGTAAAATTGTTCCAGCCCGTTATCGCGCAGCAAAGTGAAAACCGTCTGGCAGCCGAAACAACAGAAGGGTTTTCCCTCCAGCAAAAAAGAACCATCGGCGCACGGCTCGCCACAATGGAAGCAATCCCGGGCCGGGCCGCTCATCACGGCGGATGCTGCTCGAGGTTTTGGTTGTTTTTGCAACATTAATTATCGTTGTTATCAACGATAATTGTTCGCCCAAACCGGGCTTTGGAACCAACCATCTTTTACTAAAACCTAAACAAATTTTGCACCGTTTGCGCCCGATCCAAAACCGGCCCGGCTCCGGTTTTGCAAACGTTACGCCGAAACGGGAACTTTGCCGGTGAGAGGCCACGAAGCCGCCACGCGGGAAAACGGGCCGGCCTCGCCGCGAAACTAAATCGAAAAGTCCTCAGGGAAGATTTTTACGTTCTTCAGCTCCACAAAAACCTGCTCGCCGACCTTCAATTGCAACTGCTGGAACTCTTCCTTGCCCAGTTGCGCCGTGAACTGTCCGCCGCCGTCAAGCCGCTCCAGTTCCAGGTTCGCCACCGGGCCGGCGGCGTTGCAGCGGACGACGCGCGCGGGAAACGTCTTCTGGCCGCCCGCCTCGCGCGTGATGCGGATGTCGTGCGGGCGCACGAACGCGACGGCGTCCGAGTCCGTTTCCCCGGCGGATTC
>CAZIFP010000327.1:0-3118 GCA_964538105.1 uncultured Bifidobacteriaceae bacterium | reverse complement strand
GGTGATTTTGGTGCCGTCGTTCATCGTCATCACGTCGGGCAATCCGGCGCGCACCGGCAGCTCGTTCACGCCCGGCAACGTGCCCAGCGCGGTCTTGATGGGCGGCAACGGGATTTCGCGCGGGTCCGGCCCGGCGACGGAGTTGGAAGACTGCGCTCCGGCCGTGATCGTCGCGGCCAAAATGGATAAAACAATTAGGTGCCAAAATTTCATGCGAACAAAGCGGGATGGATTGAACGCAGATTTGCGGTGCAGCAAATAAAAGTAAAGCGGTTTTGAGCGAAACAATGAATGAAAATGGCCCGGTGCCGGCCTGATTCGGAAATATGATTAACTGGGTAACGCGCGGTTTTAACTTTCAAACCGGCGTCTTACGCCTTTCTTTTGCCAGACCAGCCCGTTAAACCGGAGTGCGGCCAAAAACGGCCGTGACTCACCAAATAACAAATTACAAATAAACAACTAAAATGGCCCCGGCGATTCCCGCATCTTCCCTGATTCCTGTCCGCGATGCGCCTAACCGCCCATGGCCGCAACAAAATGAACACAAATAAAATCAGTGCGGTATTAAGCGACGCCGACCAGAAGGCCGCGCTCGGCTTCATTCAAAGTCTCACCACCCTGCTGACGTTTTTGCAGGGCCTCACCCCCGAGCAAAAGGCCCGCCTCAACAAGGCCGCCAACGCCCGCATCCCCTTCATCGTGCAGGCCAATATTTACGCCCAGCAACATCCCGAAGTCCTGCCCGGCACCTTCGACCTGGTGGAATACGGCAAGGATGTGGCCCTCATCACCGCGTTTCTGCCGGTGGTCACCGCCCTGAACAGCTTTCAGGAGAAATGCGCCGACACCATGATGATCGTCGCCAGCGAATCCTACGACGAATCGCTGGATGTCTATAACGCCTTCAAGAGCAACAACCGCACTGGCGAATACGACACCATCATCGCCGCCCTGGGCGTTTTCTTCAAAAAGACGCCGCCCGCCGCGAAGCCCGCGCTGGCCAAAGCTTGAACCCACCGTCCTCGTGTCTCCGGGAAGCACCGTTGCCTCCCGGAGACGCATCCGCCCGTCCTTTTCAATCAGCATCGAGTCGTTTTGACGCGACTGTGCGTCAAAATGACACACCGCTGCACCGTTTCGATGCGATTTCGCGTCAAATTTGACCGACATCGCATCGTTTTGATGCAATTATCCGCCGTTTTGATCCGGCATCGCGTCAAAACGATTCAACCTTCCATCAAAACGACGCAACGATGGGTCTCCGGGACGCAGCCGTGCACCAAAAAGACGCGACGGTGCACTGCCAGGAAGCAACGCTGTGTTCTGAAAATGCCCAGCCATTCATGGCTGGGTGAATGCGCCAGTCAAAATGAAAAGTCCCGGGGGGAAGATAGAATGGGTCTTTCGTCCCGGCCGGGACTTGAATATTAACCCTGAAGAAACCCACGGCTAAAGCCGTGGGCTATTTTCATAGCGAAGGGATTTCCAGCCGGGGCCGGATGCAAGGGGTGCTGGCGATCCTGAAAACCAGCGAGCCGAGTGAGAGCATAACAATTCGCTTTGAGGTTCAGTTACGCGTGGCTTAACGAAGGAAACCATCGGTCACGGCATCGAAGCGCTGGAAATTCAATTATCCTAGCCATGAGAATTCCAAACGTCCAACTGGAAGCAAAGCAGATCAATGCGTTGAGAATCCACCCCGACAAATTGTCCAGTCTTACTTCAACCATGGGATAGAGGTGCTCACCCACAAAAAAGTGCCACAAATAAACTGAATACGAGTATTTACCCAGCCATGCCAGCCATTTGATAAATATCGGGCAGTGGAAATAATCAATCGCAAGACAGCTCAACAGCAAACATCCGGCTCCGAGGTAAACAAGAATGAATCCGAATATGTCATACCACTGGTCACTCATGATTTGAGCAACAGCTGGAGACAATAAGCCCACGCCAACCAGCGCAAAAAGCCAGCGCAGGGCGATGATTCTATTTTTTATCGCTTCATTCCAACAGTTGTGCCAGAAGTGCGACAGCATCATGCCAAAGAAAAGTGAATCCAGCACAGCGTGATCCGCCGCGATAAACCAAAGAAAATTCTGGAATGAAATGCTTAAGGTGACAAGCCAGGTAATGAACCGTGCGATCAGGCACAAAACGGCCACGGTCAGGAACACGTTGGGAATCACGCTGAAATCCATCCGATTGGGTCTCGCCCGCCATTTCAGAACCAGGAACAATCCTGCCAGCAAAAAATAAAAATGTTCTTCCACTGCGAGCGACCAGGTGTGCCAGCAGATGCGAAATCCATTATAGTTCTGCAAATAAAACAATTCACCCAATAATTGTTTGAGAGGAATCGAGCCGCCATGCAACAACGTCCAAGCGACGGTGCAGGCAATCATCACCCAGAACGCGGGATAAATTTTAAACCCGCGACGAATCAAAAAGCGGCCGATGGAAACCGTGCCGGTTTGCGCTGCTTCCCTGAAGAGCAACCCAGAAACCAAAAAGCCGCTCAAAACAAAAAAAATGTCCACGGCAACCCAGCCGGTGGGCATAAAAAAATCGTAAATTCCGCCAAAAGTCCGTGGTAATTTATTGAAGATCATCCCGGCATTACCGAAGTTGCTGGAGTGTGTGATAAGGACGATTGAAGCCGCTGCGAAACGTAAGACATCCAATCCGATTAGACGGGGATTGGTGCTGGCCATCCAGACAATTTGTTCAAACACCGCTTAAGAGCAAGGTATTTTGTGTTCTTGAATTTTATTTATCCCGCTTCAACAAAAACTCCGCCAGCGCTTCGAGGGCGACGGCTTTGCCCCTGAAAATGTCCAGCGCGGCAAACGCCTTGGCCGTCAGTTGCGCCGCAATCTTCCGCGATTTCTCCAGACCCACGATGGCCGGATAGGTCGCCTTTTGCACGGCCACGTCCTTGCCCGCCGTCTTGCCGAGCTGCTCGCTGGTCTGCGTCACGTCCAGAATGTCGTCAATCACCTGGAACGCAAGGCCGACATGGTAGCCAAAATCGGTCAGCGCCTGGAGCTGCGCGGCGGAGCAGTTGGCGCTCATGCCGCCGAGCCGCACGGAACAGCACAGCAGCGCGGAGGTC
>CAZIFP010000326.1:0-3139 GCA_964538105.1 uncultured Bifidobacteriaceae bacterium | reverse complement strand
TTGGTCACGATGGCGTTTGAGCCGCGTTTTGCGATGGTGCTGGTCGGTTCTTCCGGTGAAGGCGGAGCGAAGCCGCACCGTCGTAATTTCGGCGAATCAGTGGAAAATCTGACGAGTTCGGGCGGATATCATTGGATGGCCGGCAACTTTTTGAAATACGGGGCTGACGAAGCAACGTTTGGCAAAAAGACACCGAATGATATCCCGGTGGACTCGCATGAATTGATCGCCTTGTGTGCGCCGCGCTTCACGTTCATCAGCTACGGAGTGCCCGAAAAAGGCGACGCCAACTGGCTTGATCATCAGGGCAGCTACATGGCCACTGTCGCCGCCGGCCCCGTGTTCCGGCTTTTGGGTGCGCACGACATCGGCGACACCAATGATTATCGCGCCGCCAAAATGCCGCCCGTCAACACGGGCCTGCTCGACGGCGAACTGGCGTGGCGTCAGCATGACGGCGGACATGAAGACCGCTCGAACATGAAATACTTCATTGCGTGGGCAAGCAAACTCATGCACTACACCCCGCCTGCGAAGAATTGATGAGTCACTGGGGCGGCGGCAGGAATTCCAGCCCGAATTTTTTTCGCCATCTCCATCACAGACTGGAGGTCCGGCGATCGCCTAGGTGGCCGCCACGCCAGTGGCTCAATCCTGTTTGTTGAACACGCGATGGGCCACGCGGTCGCTCTTCCGTCGGTCCTGCCAGCCGGCGCGTTTCTCAGCTTTGCGGAGATAGGTGATTTCGCGTTGGAGTTTGATGAAACTTTCGTGGCGTTCGTGCGGGAGCGTGCCGGCGGCGACGGCGGCAACCACGGCGCAGTCCTTTTCTTTCGTGTGCGTGCAATCGCGGAAATGGCAGCCGGACGCGAGCGCTTCGATTTCGGGGAAGGTTTCCTTTGCGCCCTGCGTGGCATCCCAGATGTGAAACTCCCTCATGCCGGGCGTGTCAATGACCACGCCGCCCTGAGGCAGAAAAATCATCTCACGCCAAGAGGTGGTGTGCCGGCCTTTGGCGTCCTGCGTGCGCACTTCCACAGTCGCCTGCAGTTCTTCGCCGTAAAGCCGGTTGATAAGGCTCGACTTGCCGACGCCCGAAGTGCCGATGAAGGCGACGGTGTCGCCGGGCTTGATGAGTGCGGCCAGCTTTTTCACGCCGCGCCCGGTCAGCGCACACACAGCAAGCACCAGCGCCTCGCCCGCCACGCGCGTGGCCTCGGCTACCTTAGCGGCGAGATCGTCGCACAAATCAATCTTGTTGAGAACGACCACCGGCCGCGCACCGCTTTCGTGCGCCATGACGAGCATTCGTTCCAGCCGCGCGGTGTTGAACGTCGGATCGCCGGCGGTGACGAGAAAAACCGTTTCAATATTGGCGGCGAGGATTTGCGCGGCACTTTCGCGGCCGCTCGTCTTGCGGACAATCTGGGTGCGGCGCGGCAGGACGGCCTGAATCATGGCCTTCTCCTCGTTGGGCACGAGCTTGATGGCGACCCAGTCGCCGACCTTGGGAAGTTTCGCATTATCGCCGCGCGCCTCGTGGATGAGTTTGCCGGTGATCTGCACGATGAGTTCCGCGTCCGCCGTCCAGACGCGGTAGAAATGTTTATCTTCCACCGCGACGCGCGCGGGGATGAAACCCTTCGCGAGATACGGCGCGAACTGCTCCTCACGCCCGGCGTTCCAGCCCAGCTTGGTCAGGCCCATAAGGATCGAATTGATTGCATCATGCGTCCCGGACAGGGTTGCCCACCGTGCAGCGTGAGTCTAGTCCAATGCTCACGTGCCGGGCGGTGGCAGGAATTCCAGCCCGAATTTCTTCGCAATCTCCATCACGCGCGGGATGTCCTGCTGTTGCTGCGGACTCATTGCGCCAACTTCCTCGAAGAAGCCCTCGAACCCCGACGGCGTGATGACGCACATGAGCCGGCCCGGAGTCTGGCCGAGGTAACGGTAGGTGTGCGCAACGCCGCGAGGCGCAAAAATCGTCTCGCCCCTTTTGGTGATGAATGTTTTTCCACCAACAGTCCACTCATAGTCGCCTTCGAGAATCTGAAACGTCTCGTCCTCACGCTGGTGGATGTGCGGCGGCGGACCGCCTCCAGTCACATCGTGCGATTCGACCACGCTCACCACGCCGCCGGTATCGCGTCCGTGGAGGCGAATGACCATCGGGATGCCAAGGATATTGACCTTTTTGCCGCCGCCGGACGGAATTTGGATTGGATTCATAAAGTGATTGATGGCCCGCTTTGTTGATTTTCTTTCTCAATGCAACCGCTGACAAGCCAACAGTTCAACTTTGTTAAAAATTTTACTTGCACCGCAATCCGGGTTGAGTTAATACTTAACCATATGGTTAAATGTTCGCCGAGATTGTTGAGCCGCACGTTCGCCGCGCTGGCCGACCCCACGCGCCGCCGCATCCTGGAGCATCTGGCGCAAGGCGACCTGTGCGTCACCGACCTGGCGCAGCCGTATTCCATGTCGCTGCCGGCGGTCTCGAAGCATCTGCGTGTGCTGGAGCGCGCCGGGTTGGTCCGCCGCCGCCGCCGTGGGCGCGTGCATTCGTTGAAACTGGAGGCCAGGCCGATGCAGCAGGCGCAGGCGTGGATTGACGAGTATCGCAAGTTCTGGGAGGAAAGCTTTGACCGTTTGGACGAGTATTTGAAACAACTTCAAACCAGGGAGAAAAAATGAACCTGCCAGATAATCCAGTTGAAAAAATTGCAGTGCAGCCGTTTGTCATCACGCGCGAATTCGCCGCGCCGCGCGAGCTGGTCTGGAAAGCATGGACGGAGCCTGAACGCCTACAGCAATGGTTTGGCCCGAAAGGCTTCACCGGAACGATGGTGAAACTGGATTTGCGTCCAGGCGGCACACTGCTTTCCTGCCTGCGTTCGCCGGACGGCATGGAGATGTGGGGCAAATGGATTTTCCGGGAAGTGAGGCCGCAGGAGCTTCTGGTTTGGGTTCATTCTTTTTCAGACAAAGACGGCGAAATAACGCGCCATCCGTTGAGCCCGACGTGGCCTTTGGAATTGCTGACTGAAGCCACTTTTACCGGGCTCGGCGGCAAAACTGTTGTGACGTTGAAGTGGACTCCGCTCAACGCGACCGACGAGGAGATCAAGACATT
>CAZIFP010000325.1:0-3142 GCA_964538105.1 uncultured Bifidobacteriaceae bacterium | reverse complement strand
GACGCGCTGCCGAGCATCCACCGCAGCACCTTCAAATCCAAAACCGTCGTCACCAGCGCCAGCGTCAGCAGCACGACGACAAAGCCGATGACCACCGGCCAGCCGCGCGTGCCACGCACGAACCGGAAGGCGTAATAAATCAGCACCGCCAGGATGAAGATCTCCAGCAGATGCCGCCAGCCGTTGACGATGAGAAACCAGATTTTGTCCGCTTCAGCCATGATGATTTTTGTGCCGCAACAGCAGCGCTTCCGTCATCCGCACCGCCTGCACGGTCTCCGCCACGTCGTGCGTGCGGATGATCTGCAAGCCAGATTCCACCGCCAGAGTCGCGCAGGCAAGCGATGCGGGCAAGCGTTGATTCACCTCTACGCCCAGCAATTTTCCGATGAACGACTTGCGCGAAACGCCCAGCAGAAGCGGCCGTTGCAACTTTGTAAAACTCCGCAGGTTCGCGAGCAACTCCAAATTATGCTCCGGCGTCTTGCCGAATCCGATGCCCACGTCCAGCACCACCTGTTCGGGCGCGATGCCGGCGCGGTTCAGCAAATTTGCCAGCTGCTCCTGAAAAAATTCGCCAACTTCGCGGATCACGTCGGCATAAACCGGATTCTGCTGCATCGTCGCCGGCCCGCCCTGCGCGTGCATGCAGATGTAACCGGCCTGAAAATCCGCCGCCGTCTGCCACAGAGCCTCGTTGTCGCGGTTCGCCGAAACGTCGTTGACGATGCTCGCACCCGCCGCGAGCGCGGCGCGCGCCACGGCCGGCTTGGTGGTGTCAATCGAGACCGGAACTTTGACCAGCGCCACGAGCTTTTCGATGACCGGCACCACGCGCCGCAATTCCTCGCCCCAGTTCACCGGTGCGGAGCCGGGCCGCGTGGACTCGCCGCCGATGTCCACGATGTCCGCGCCTTGCGCGACCAGTTCCAGCGCGTGTTCGACGGCGGCGTCCGCGCTCAAAAATTTTCCGCCGTCCGAAAATGAATCCGGCGTGACGTTGACCACCCCCATGACCAGCGCCGGTCGCGGGAAAACAAATTCAAATTGTCGGGCGCTGAAGATCATTGGCTGAATTTACGATATGCAATTTACGGTGCCGCATATTAAAGGCTGCGTAAAACGTATATCGCAAATCGCCGATCCCTTCAAACTTTCCGTTCGAAATAGGTGATCGTTTTTTTCATGCCTTCGGCCAGCGGCACCTGGGGTTCCCACTTCAGGATTTTTTTGGCCTTGGCGATGTCCGGCTTGCGCTGCTTGGGATCGTCCTGCGGCAGCGGCCTGTGGACGATTTTGCTTTTGGACTTGGTCGCACGGATAATGGCGTCGGCGAATTGCAGCATCGTCATCTCGGTTGGATTGCCGATGTTCACCGGCAGGTCGTAATCGCTCATCATCAGCCGGTAGATGCCTTCGATCAAATCGGAGACGTAGCAAAAGCTGCGCGTCTGCGTGCCTTTGCCGAAAACCGTGATGGGCTTGTTGGTGAGCGCCTGGCTGATGAAAGCCGGCACGACGCGACCGTCGTTCAAACGCATCCGCGGGCCGTAGGTGTTGAAGATGCGGACAATGCGCGTCTCGACCTTGTGCTCGCGGTGATACGCCATCGTCAGCGCCTCGGCGAAGCGCTTGGCCTCGTCGTAACAGCCGCGCGGGCCGATGGTGCTGACGTTGCCCCAGTATTCTTCCGGCTGCGGATGGATGAGCGGGTCGCCATAAATTTCCGAGGTCGAGGCGACGAGGAAACGGGCGTTTTTATTTTTGGCCAGGCCGAGCGCCTTGTGCGTGCCGAGCGAGCCGACCTTCATGGTCTGGATCGGGATTTGCAGATAATCAATCGGGCTGGCGGGCGAGGCGAAATGCCAGACGTAATTCACCGGCGCGTCGAGGAAAATAAATTCGGTGACGTCCTGCTGGATGAACTTGAAATTTGGATTGCCGCCGAGGTGTGAGATGTTGTCCACCGAGCCGGTGACAAAATTGTCGAGGCCGATGACCTTGTGGCCGCGCGAGAGCAGCAGGTCGGTCAGATGCGAGCCAAGGAAACCGGCGGCGCCGGTGACCACGGATGTGGGTTGTTTCTTTTTCAAAGTGTAAAATGGTTAAATCGTCCAGCCCCGAAGGGTATTGAAACCATTGGACGATTCAACGATTAAACGACGGGGCGCACTTCGGGTTGCCATGTCTGAAGTTCAGGCGATTTTATCCCAAATTTTAACTTCAGGAGCTGCAACACACAATTCTGCCACGCGCGGCAGCAACGCCTTGATGTGGGCCGACTGCAAATGCGCGTCGAGGTGCGGCTTGCTCGTCCAGATTTCATGGAACATAAACTTCGCCGGATCCTCCGGCGAAGCGTGCAAATCGTAGTTGAGGCAGCCAGCTTCCTTGCATGTCGGAGCGACGAGGTTGGTCAAGGCGCTTTTTAATTCTGCTTCCTTGCCGGGTCTGGCCTGAAACGTGGCGACGACGGTGACGGATTTCATTTCGTGTGTTTTGTGTTCATGCCAGCGATTCCAAAATTTTCTCCGCCGCCGCGCGCGGGTTTTCCGCCGCGTAAATCGGCCGGCCGATCACCAGCCAGTTCGCGCCGGCCTGAATCGCCTCCTTCGGTGTCAGCGTGCGCTTCTGGTCGTCGGCCTTCTCCGCGCCGGTGCGGATGCCAGGCGTGACCAGTTGCATCGCCGGCGGAATCGTCTGGCGCAGCTTCACAACTTCCTGTGGCGAACAAACGAGCCCGCGCAATCCGGCTTTCGTGGCGACGGTGGCGAGACGCCGCACTTGATATTCCACGTTCACATCAAGACCGATTTCGCGCAGGGAAGCGGTGTCGAGGCTGGTCAGCACGGTCACGCCCAATACCAGCGGTGGAATCCGGCCCAATTTCCACGCAACCTCCTCGGCGGCCTGTTCGGCGGCCTTGAGCATCTCAAAACCGCCGCTGGTGTGGACGGTGAGCATCTGCACATCCAGTTGCACGGCGGCGGTCACCGACTTGGCAACGGTGTTCGGAATGTCGTGAAATTTCAAATCCAAAAACACGCTCGCGCCGGTCGCGCGGATTTTTTTCACGATGTCCGGCCCGGCGGCGGTGAACAGCTCGCTGCCGATCTTGAACGCGCCGACGGCGGGCGCGATT
>CAZIFP010000324.1:0-3165 GCA_964538105.1 uncultured Bifidobacteriaceae bacterium | reverse complement strand
CGAATGCCCCGCAATGGGACACGGACACAACCGGAAACAAGCCGGATTGAGGCGGTAGTATAATGGTGCGACCTCGCAAACCACGACGTTGCAATTTTTTATTTGAAGCAAAGCCGGCCTGTCCAACACTCAACACCGGAACTTTTCCGGTCTGTCTCCCAATGCGCGCGCCGGATCGGTTACGGCGCGTTTGCTCACGGGCGCAGGCTTGATTCAATTGCTGGTATTCGTTTGCTGATTTTTCACCACGAAACACACGAACTACACGAAATGGATGCCGGTGAAACTGACGCGAATTGCGCCAATTTACACGAATTGAAATTCATTCGCGATAATTCGCGAAATTCGTGTCAAAGCTTTTCGTGTGGTTCGTATATTTCGTGGTTCACCGGCGTCATTTTGCCTGCAACTGCACCGGCTTGTAGCCGCCGCGCGATTTGAAGTAGCCAAAAAGCGCGAGGTAACACAGGAAGGTGAAGGCCGGAAACATCGCCATCTTGCCGAGCGCGCTGAACTTGCCGGCGGTGGTGGCGGCCTGGAGGTCGGCCTGCGATTTTGTGTCGGTCACGGCGGTGCTCTTCACGGGATCAATCGCTTCATAAGTGCCGAGTAGATATTTTGGACTCGGATCCATCTTCACCTGTTCGTAGAGCGCAGGATTTGTGGCGCGCAACTGCTGCGTGGTGGTGCTTTCCTGCATGTAACCGAGGAAGGGCGCGCCAAGAATGCCGACGGCCAGCATGCCGATGCCGCCCATCGCGTTCAACGTGAGCGCGCCGCCTTTAGGACATTGTTCGGAGGTCAGACCGAGAATCGTCGGCCAGAAAAACGTGATGCCAACCCCGAACAGCGTCGCCGCCGCGAAAATGGTTCCGGTGCCAGCGTCGGCGGTGTGGGACAGCGCGAGAATTCCCAGTCCAGCCAGCGCCGAACAGGCCGCCAGCAGACCGACGGGCGAAAATTTGTGGATGAGCGGCCCGGCGACAAAGCGCAGCACCAGCATGATGGCCGAGGTATAGACCAGCACCCACGCGGAATTGTAGCCGGCGGCCTTCATCGGGTCTTCCATGAGCGCGGTGATCCAGCCGTTGGTGCCGAGTTCGGTGGTGGCCTGCGGCATCATGATGATGATGAGAAACGCGAGCAGGAAGCGGCCAAACGATTTGGTGATTACCGCGAAAATCACCACGACAATCCCGGTGAGCAGCCAACTGACATTCTGCGACCAGCCAAAGACCTGTCCGAGTTGCGCGAACACGAGGCCGAAGCCGACCAGCGCGCCAAACACGCCGAGTTCCTTGAGCATCGCCAGATAGCTGACGCCGGCCAGTTCGCGTTCGCTCTTGGGAATTTTCAAACTGACGAGGATGAAAAAGAAAACGAACGCAGGAATCAGAATCAGCCCGAGCGTGATGCGCCAGTCGGGATTCGCCGCCAGCGCGATGGTGCAAAGCCCGCCGAGCACCAGGCCGCCCGGCCAGCCGGCGTGGAGGCGGTTGAGCCATTTGGCCTTGTCCGTGTTGAACATGGTGGTGACGATGGGGTTGGCGTAGGACTCCACGCTGCCGTTGCCGAGGCCGAGAATGATGCTGCCCCAGTAAAGCAGTTGATAACCGTGGTGCTGCGCGGCGGGAAGCGCGTCGCCGGTCACGCCATGAATCGTCTGGTAGGCCAGGAACGCCATCGCGGTGTAGATGAGGTAGCTGATAAAGGAAAAGACCATCGCCACCTTGTAGCCGATGCGGTCAATGAACAGGCTGAAGATGATGATGCTCACGCCGAACGGCCAGACGCCCGCGCCTTGAAGCTGGCCGACGACGACATTGTCGAGGCCGAAATCCGCCTTGAACTGTCCGCCGCACAAAATCATGCGGCTGATGAAGGCGTAGCTGGTGGTGATGAGGGCGATGAAGCAGCCCCAGAAGAGGATTTTGTCGTGACGGTTGTTCATGGATGCGCTGAATACTCCCGACCGCAGCAAAACTGTCAACGGTAAAGATTCAAAGGGCTGTCGTGAATTTTCATGTCCCCGGCCTGAATCACGCGCTTGACCTCGTCGCTCCGCTTGGCAAGATTGGACAAACAAAATTCCACGGCTTATGTCACGACCCGTCACTCTCTTCACCGGCCAATGGGCCGACCTGCCGCTCGCCGACCTGCTGCCGCTCGTCAAAAAGATGGGCTACGACGGCGTCGAACTCGCCTGCTGGGGCGACCACTTTGAAGTGGACCGCGCGCTCGCCGAACCCGGCTATTGCAAGAAGAAGTGGGCGCTGCTCGCCAAGCACGGCCTGAAATGTTTTGCCATTTCCTCACATCTTGTCGGCCAGGCGGTGTGCGATCTGATCGACGAACGGCACAAGGCCATTTTGCCCGCCGATGTCTGGGGCGACGGCAAGCCCGAAGGCGTCCGCGGGCGCGCCGCGGAAAAAATGAAGGCGACCGCCTGCGCCGCGCGTGAATTTTTCAACGCGCAGCCCGGACGCAAAGCTGGTGACAGTCCGCCGGCCGTGGTAAACGGCTTCACCGGCTCATCCATCTGGCATTCCATTTACGGCTTTCCACCAACGAACCAGGATTATTGGAACAAAGGTTTTGCCGATTTCGCGAAACGCTGGTTGCCCATCCTTGACGTGTTTGAGAAGGAAAACGTCAACTTCGCGCTCGAAGTGCATCCGACGGAAATCGCCTTTGACATTGCCTCGGCCAAACGCGCGCTCGAAGCCGTTAAGCATCACAAACGTTTTGGTTTCAATTATGATCCGTCGCACCTCGGCTATCAGGGCGTGAATTATGTAGAATTCATCCGCGAATTCGGCAGCCGCATTTTCCACGCGCACATGAAGGACGTTTGGTGGGGCCATGGCGACGGCACGGTGGGCGTGTTCGGCGGCCATACGGATTTTACCGACCCTCGTCGTTTCTGGGATTTTCGCTCGCTCGGACACGGCGACATCAAGTTCGAGGACATCATCGTGGCGTTGAACGACGTCGGCTACCGGGGCCCGCTTTCGGTGGAATGGGAGGACGGGCGCATGGACCGAATCCACGGTGCGACTGAGAGCTGCGCGTTCGTCCGCAAGCTGGATTTCACGCCGAACCAGGCGGCGTTCGACGCGGCGTTTTCCAAGAAGAGATAAATTATGGCAGCGAAACGCAAACTTC
>CAZIFP010000323.1:0-3166 GCA_964538105.1 uncultured Bifidobacteriaceae bacterium | reverse complement strand
CGAAGATGAAGGACGTCATCTCGCTCGGCATCGGCGAGCCGGATTTCGACACGCCCTGGCACATCCGCGAAGCGGGCATTTACGCGCTGGAAAAGGGCAGGACGCATTACACCTCGAACCTCGGCCTGATCGAACTGCGCCGCGCCGTCAGCAAATACGTCGGGAAAAATTATTCTGTCAGCTACGCGCCGGAAAATGAAGTCATCATCACCGTCGGTGTCAGCGAGGCGCTGGACATCGCGTGCCGCGCGCTCATCAATCCCGGCGACAAGGTGATGTTTCACCAGCCGTGCTACGTCAGCTATTCGCCGAGCGTTACGCTTGCGCACGGCGTCGCCGTGCCGGTGCCGACGTTTGCTAAAGATAATTTTGCTTTGACCGTCGAGGCGTTGCGCGCCGCATGGCAACCGGGCTGCAAATTGCTCATGCTGAATCTGCCGTGCAATCCCACCGGCGGCACCTGTGACCGCGCACAGATCGAAGCCATCGCCAAGTTCGCCATCGAAAAAGATTTGATCGTGTTGAGCGACGAAATTTATTCCGAGCTGACGTTCGAGGGCGTTCACACGAGCATCGCCAGTATTGCCGGCATGAAGGAGCGCACAATTTTCCTGCACGGCTTTTCCAAGGCGTTTGCCATGACCGGCTGGCGCATCGGCTACGCGTGCGGCCCGGCGACGCTGATCGAGGCGATGATGAAAGTGCATCAATACTCGATGCTCTGCGCGTCCATCATCAGCCAGGAAGCCGCCATTGAGGCGCTTTTGCGCGGCGAAGACGGCATGAAAAAAATGCGCGACCAGTATCATCGCCGCCGCGATTTCATCGTGCGCCGGTTCAATGAAATCGGGCTGAAATGTCATCTGCCGCGCGGCTCGTTTTATGCATTTCCAGATGTTTCAGCCACCGGGCTGAATGAAAAAGATTTTGCCGTCGGCCTGTTGCAGGCGGAACGCGTGGCGATGGTTCCCGGCACGGCCTTCGGCGCGAACGGCTCCGGTTTCTGCCGCGCATGTTTTGCGACGAGCTACGAGCAACTGATCGAAGCGAGCAACCGCATCGAGCGGCACGTCCAGTCGCTGGCGGCGAAGAAATAATTCTTTGGCTGCTGATGGGGTTTGGGCAGAATCTGAACGTGAAGGTTCCGACAAACGCCAATCCACAAACTGCCGCCACCCGGCTCAAAAAAGTTTCGGCGCTGCGCCCGACGCTCGCCATCGTGCTCGGCAGCGGCTTTCATCACGCGCTGACGGATCTGCGCGTGGACAAAAAGATTTCCTACGCCAAAATCCCCGGCTTTCCCACACCAACCGTCAGCGGTCACGCCGGCGAATTTTATTTTGGTCATCTCGGCAAAACGCCGGTTTTGGTCTTGAGCGGACGTGCGCATTTTTACGAAGGTCACCCGATGGAACGCGTCACGTTTGCCGTCCGCGCGCTGGCGGCGTTTGGCATCACCGATTTGCTGCTGACGAACGCGGCGGGCGGCATCAACCAAAAATTCCGCGCCGGCGATTTCATGGTGCTGGCCGACCACATCAATTTCATGGGCGCAAATCCGTTGCGCGGCGCGGCGATTCCGGGCTTGCCGCGTTTTGTGGATTTGACCGAGGCTTACGACAAAAATCTGCGCGAGCTTTTGCTCAAGGCTGGGAATATTTCCAAACTCAAATTGCAGCGAGGTGTTTATCTGGCCGTGAGCGGGCCGAGCTACGAGACGCCGGCGGAGATCCGCGCTTTTGCCGCGCTCGGCGCGGACGCGGTGGGCATGAGCACGGTGCCGGAGACGATTGTCGCGCGGCAGTGCGGCCTGCGCGTGGCGGCGGTTTCGTGCATCACGAATCTGGCGGCGGGCATCGGCCGGAACAAACTTTCGCACGCGGAAGTTTTGGAGACGGCGGAGCGCGTGAAAAAATCCGGCGCGATACTGCTGAAGAATTTTGCGGAGCTTTATCAAAAATCCGTCGCAACTTGAAACAGTTTGGAGGTTTTCCGCAAGCATCCTGCTTGTTGCCGTCATCCGCTTTCGCCTCGTTCCTTGAAATTCCTGCCAGGACGGGTAGTCTCCCTTGTTGTCGCAAATGAAGCCTGAAGTTGTTTTTGGTCTGGAGGGCGCGGCGTGGCCGTCGCTGCTGGTGAATGCCAGCGGCTCCATCCTGCGCGCGAACACGACCGCGATGAAGGTGTTCGGCCCGGTGCTGGCGGGCGAAGCGCCGCCGCTGTCCGCCATCTGGTCGCTGGACAACGGCGGGACGGACGGACAGTTTCTCATGCTGTGGGAACAGGCGCCGACGCCGACGGCGGACCTGAAATTCCGCGTGGACGGAAAGTTGGTGGCGAAATTCACCGTGGCGATCTGCACGTTCAACAAGGACGGCAGCAAATGGTTTGTCCTGCAACTGCTCCCGGCGGTCGAACCGATGCCCGCGCCCGCGCCCGCGCCGGTTCCGGCTTCCGTTCCAGTTCCAGCCGCGCCCGCGCGAGCCGAAATCCCCAAGCCCGTCGCGCCGGCGGCTCCGGCGGATGCGGGCGGTCTGGCGCTCAAGCAAAAACTGGACTGCGCGCTGCAACTGGCCCGGACAGTTTCGATTGATTTCAACAACGCGCTGACCAGCGTGCTCGGGCATGTCTCGTTGCTTCTCGGCAAGGCCGAGGCAGGTCATCCGTGGCGGCATTCGCTGCTGGAGGTGGAAAAATCGGCGGAACGCGCGGCGGAAATCGCGAACGAACTCCAGACGTTCAGCCGCCAGGAAAAGGAGACGCCCCGCCTGCCGCCGGGCAATCTCAACCAGGTGACCGACCGTTGCGTGGATTTTTTCCGCAATGCCCACGGCGCAAAAATCACCTGGAAGGAACAGCCGGAACGCAGCCTGTTCGGCGCGCGGTTTGATGAGGCCAAAGTGCAGATGGCGTTGACGAAGGTTCTGGAAAACGCGGTTGAGGCCGTCGGATTGGAAGGCCAGGGCCAGATCTCGGTGTCCACGCGCAACGTGGATTTGACGGAACCGACGCAGGACCGCAACGTGAAGCTTGCGGCCGGCACCTACGTTTGCGTGGAGGTGGTGGACAACGGCAAGGGAATTGACCCGGAAATTTTGCCGCGCATTTTCGAGCCGTTCTTCACCACCAAGGGCAAGACGCATCGCGGCCTCGGCCTGGCGCTGGC
>CAZIFP010000322.1:0-3168 GCA_964538105.1 uncultured Bifidobacteriaceae bacterium | reverse complement strand
AGCCACGCCTGACCCGGCCCGGCCAATAACAGCGGCAGCAACAGCGCATAGTAAGGCGTGATTTCGCGGCTGATGGCCGCCACCCAAGAATGGCACATCAACACCCACAACGAAAACACCGGCGACCAGCGCACGGCCTGCAGCCAGATGGATGGTCTGCAACGGGAAGCTTCCAACTGGGCGAACCGGGTGCCCACCAGACTGACCAGCACAATACTGCAAACGCCAAAGCCCAGCCCCGCGCTTTCTTCAACCTGCATCTGGCTCAAGTCAAATGTCCGCACGCCCATTTCCATCGCGTGATCCAGCCGCATGGATAAATCCGCCGGCAGATGCCGCACAAAAAATTCGTGCCACCATCCGGTGAATGGAAAAACCGGTGGCGTGAGATTTTGTATGCCGAGCAGGAGCGTGTTGGCCCCGGTCAGCAAAAGCGGGCCGGCACGGGCAACGCCCATTTCGCCTTTCAAGCCCGACCAGTCGCCACAGTAATGCCAGTTCAGCGCTGCTGAAGGCGCATACGAAGCCGCCAGCGCCAATACACCTACCGCCACTGATCTCGCCGGCCAGCGCCAAAGCAAGCCCAGCGAGGGCAGCATGGCGAGCGCCCACGGCAGCAGCAACGGCAGGTTGCTGGGCTTGGCGCTGGTCATCATCGCGGCGGCCACCACGGCGGCAAAAAAATCACGCGACGACCGGGAGATTTTTGCGCGCAACGCGAAATCCATCGCCGCGAGGACAAACACCGCGCCGAACAAATCGTTGCCGATGCTGCCGGCCTGCACGAGAAAACAATAACCCGTCGGCACCAGCCACATCCAGTGCCACGCCACGCGCCGCCGCACGCCGAGCCGCGTGAACAGGCTGAATACCAGCCCCGGCAACAGCAGGAACGAGACGGTGTTGATGAGGAACAGTAGCCGGTCGGTTTTCAGCAGCGCGAGGACCGGCGCCGAAACCCATTCGATACCGCAGGAGCGGTTGTTGACGCGCGGAAAAATCGTGTGGATCCAGTGCCAGTGTTCCGCCGCCAGCCAGTGCAGCACGCGCGGCTCGCGGTAGGCCAGCGCGTCGTAATTCGTCGGCGCATGAATCGCGCCGCCGAGAAATGCCATCACCGCCAGAATCAAAAATGCCAGCGGAAAGGGTTTGCGGAAACGGCGAAGATATTTTTGCCGGCGAACCTCTGGAAACAAATGCGCCGAGGTTTGCTTTCGCCAGACCAGCAGACCGACGAATCCCAGCGCCAGCGCGACCGCATAGCCGACGGCGTTGAGCTTATGCAATGCGGACAGCGCCCAGCCCGCGCAGTTTAGATACGCGCAGACCCAGACCCAGAGCAAAACGAGCGTCGGCATTGAAGGCGTGAGTTTCTACCGGCAGCGGTTCGGAAATCAATCAAATTGGTTCGCTGAATTAAGATTTGCTTCCGGCGGCAAAATCGTAAATCGTAAATCCAAAATCATCAATTCACCATGCCTTCATTCGACATTGTTTCGCAGGTCAACACGATGGAAATCGAGAACGCCGTCAACCAGGCCAAAAAGGAGCTGGCCAACCGGTTTGATTTCAAGAACACCAAATGGGAAATGGTGCTGGAGAAAACCGAGATCAAGCTCACCGCCGACAACGAGTTCAAGGTCGCCACGCTCAACGAAATCGTCATCGGCAAGCTCGCCAAGCGCGGCGTCAGCATGAAAAGCATCGAGCAGTGCGATCCCGACATCTCGCCGCTCGGCCACGCGCGCCAGAGCATCAAGATCAAGCTGGGCATCGAGAGCGCGGTGGCCAAGGAGATCACCGGCTTCATCCGCGACGGCAAATTCAAGGTGACGACGCAGATCCAGGGCGACGAGGTGCGCGTGAACAGCAAGAGCCGCGACGAACTGCAAACCGTCATCGCCGCCGTGCGCGCCCATGAATTTCCCGTGGCCGTGCAGTTTGTGAATTTCCGGGATTGATCGCAGCGGCAAGGCCGGCATTGAAACGCTAAACTGGTTGTTTCTTCATTCAAAATTCTTCATTCTTCATTTGTTATGTATTCGCCGACGCTGGATGAATTTTTGAAGTTCGCGACGCAGGGAAATCTCATTCCCGTCACGCGCCGCATTCTCGCCGATCTGGAAACCCCGCTCTCAGCCTACCGCAAAATCCGCGGCGCGGGCGAATCGTTTCTTTTCGAATCCGTTGAGGGCGGCGAACACCTCGGCCGCTACTCGTTCGTCGGCTGCAATCCGCGCGCCGTCATCCGGCAGGACGGCCAGCACGTCCAGATGATTGAAAACGGCCGCATCATCGAAAGCGCCATCGTCGGCAAAGACGTGAAGGACGGCCTCGAAGTCGTCGAGCGGGTGATGAAAAAATATCGCGCGGTGGCCGTGCCGGGATTGCCGCGTTTCACCGGCGGTGCCATCGGTTTCATCGGCTACGAATTCATCCATGACGTCGAACCCGTCGTGCCGCGTCCGCCGCAAGATGAATTGAAAACGCCCGTAATGTATTTTCTCGTCGCCGACCAGCTTCTGATTTTCGACCGCGTCCAACAGACCATCACGATTCTGGTGAATGCGATTCTCGGCGATGCGGAAAGCCCCGCTGACGCCTACGAAAATGCGGTGAGCGAAATTGACCGCATCATTTCGCTGCTCGAACAGCCGAGCGAACACGTCGCCGTGGCCGTGACCAATGAATTTCCCGCCGTCGAATTTGAATCCAACCAGACGAAGGAAAAATTTTTCGCGAACGTCGAGGCGGCGAAAAAATACATCACCGGCGGCGACATTATTCAAGTTGTCGGCTCGCAACGGTTTTCAGCGCCGGTCACGGCGTCGCCGCTGGATATTTACCGTGCGGTGCGCAACATCAATCCGTCGCCATATCTGTTTTTGCTGGAGCTGGACGGCATTGCGCTCGTCGGCGCGTCGCCGGAATTGCACGTCCGCTGCGAGGAAGGCAAAGTGGAAATTCGTCCTATCGCCGGCACGCGCCGTCGCGGCAAAAACGAGGATGAAGACGCCACGCTCGAAAAAGAACTGCTCGCCGACCCGAAGGAACGCGCCGAGCACGTCATGCTCGTGGACCTCGCTCGCAACGACATCGGTCGCGTCTGCGATTTCGGCAGCGTGCAGGTGAAGGACTTGATGTTCATCGAGCGTTACAGCCACGTCA
>CAZIFP010000321.1:0-3206 GCA_964538105.1 uncultured Bifidobacteriaceae bacterium | reverse complement strand
TTTTTTCTGGTAAATGAGGATGGAACGCTCCTCGTTGTGGCGCACGAACTGGTAGTATTTCAGGCCGAGATCAACCGGCGCCAGTTCGGGAAATGTCTTTTGGATGAATTCCCGCCACTGTGCGTTCGGCCATTTGGTCTGGTGCAGATCAACCCCGTCATGGATGTCCGGTGCGGATGTCGTCGTGGCGATAAAATAACCGCCTCGCTCCAGATGTTTCGTGATATTCTCGAAAACCATCGCCAGGCTCTCGGTCGGAATATGCTCCAGCACTTCCCAGATGGTGATGAGATAGAATCTGGCCGGAACGCCCCTGGTCGTGACTTGAAACGGCTTGGCAATATCACAGGTGAACAGGTTGATCCCGGCCAGCGCGGGCCAGTTCGCGCGCTTGTGTTTCAGCGAAAAATCCGAGCCTTCCAGGCCCACGGCCATCCAGCCCAGATCCTTAAAATCCTTGACCAGTTGCCCGCCGGAACATCCCAGATCCATTGAGCCGAGGACTGATCCGGGATTTTCCCGCCTCAGTCGCGCCGTCATGAACGAGACAAATTTTTTGTTGGTGCTGTTGTCGCGCGCGGTTCCCCACGGAATCAGGTGATCAGGAGATTTGAAGGCGAGCGGATGCTGGGTCTGCACCTGCAATTGAAAATCCTTCGGTTCCGGCAGGGACGACAGCAGGTGGTGACGCAGGTAAAAAATAAATTCCCAAATCTGCTTGTAGATCCGCATCCAAGTTTCATGGAGCAGAAACTTGGTGTGCCCTTCCCGGATCAATCGGATGGCCCATCGGATGGCGCGAAAAAATGTGTTCATCGTATCGGCTGATTTGGCGGCGCCAGTTTGTGTCCGGATTCTTGGATGTTGGCTGAAATCACAGGGTTTGGAAGCTATTAACTACCCAAGACAAACGCCAGTAAAAAGTATCCCGCGCCGGCAACGAATCCGATAGACAAATCCGCCCGGAGCGGGTTTCATGCGCCCCAGCAATGGTGAAAAATTCTACCTGTCTCATTACCGGCGCCGCCGGCTTCATCGGCAGCCATCTCGTGGACGCGCTGCTCGCGCGCGGAGCGAGCGTCACCGGCATTGACAATTTGAAACTGGGTCGGCGCGAAAATCTCGCGCTTGCACTCAAAAATCCGCACTTCAAATTTTTCGAAGCCGACCTGAATGATCTGGCCGCGTGCGGAAAAATCATTTCTGGACAATCTGCACCATTTAGCGCCGCGTGGCATCTCGCGGCGAATTCCGACATCCGCGCGGGCGTCGCCGATCCGGACGTGGATTTCCGCGACACGTTTCTCACGACCTATAATCTGCTGAAGCTGATGCGCGAATACAAAATTCCGCGCCTCGCGTTCGCCTCGACATCCGCGATTTACGGCGACCTGAACCAAAAGCTGACCGAGGACATCGGGCCGTTGTTTCCAATTTCGAATTACGGCGCGATGAAACTGGCGGGCGAGGCCGCGATTTCCGCCGCCGCCGAGAGTTTCCTGGAGCGTGCGTGGATTTTCCGTTTTCCAAATGTCGTCGGCAGCCGCGCCACGCACGGCGCGATATACGATTTCTGTCACAAGCTCAAAAAAAATCCCGCCGAACTCGAAGTCCTTGGCGACGGCACGCAGGAGAAGCCGTATTTTCACGTAGCCGATTTGATTGACGCGATGCTGTTCATCACGGACAACGCCAAGGAAAAGCTGAATTTCTTCAACATCGGCACCAGTGATACGAATACCACCGTGCGTTATCTTGCCGAAACCACGGTTCGCGCCGCCGCGCCAAAAGCGAAAATCCGCTACACCGGCGGCAACCGCGGCTGGGTGGGCGATGTGCCAAAGGTGAATTATTCCGTTGAAAAATTGAAGAAGCTCGGCTGGTTGCCGCACCTCACTTCCAACCAGGCTGTGGACCGCGCGGTCGCGGAAATCGTGGCGGAAAATTCCTGACATGGCGCGACAGCTCATCATTCTCGCGGGCGGCGCGGGCACGCGCTTGCGCGCACGGCTCGGCGATCTGCCGAAGCCGATGATTTCCGTCGCCGGCAAGCCGCTGCTGGAGCATCAGGTCGAGCTGGCCAAAAAATTCGGTTTCACCGATTTGATTTTATTCGTCTATTACCGCGCCGACTTGATTGAAAAATATTTTGGCGACGGCAAGAAGTTCGGCGTTCAAATCCGTTACATTCTGGAAAAAGAGCCGCTCGGCACGGCAGGCGCGGTGCTGGCCGGTTTCGAGCATCTGGCCGAACGCTTCGTCGTGCTTTATGGCGACACGATGGTGAATGTGGATTTGGATCGCATTTGGAATGCGCACGAAAAAGCCGATGCCGCCGCCACGCTGCTGCTGCATCCGAACGACCATCCGTTTGATTCCGATTTGGTGGAAGTGGATGCAGAATCGCGCGTGCTCGCGTTTCACAACCGGCCGCATCCGCCGAAAGTCTGGCGACAAAATCTCGTGAACGCCGGGCTTTACGTTTTGGAAAAATCCGCAATTTCAGGTTTCAGGTTTCAGGTTTCAGATTCCAAAATTCTCGATTTTGGAAAAGACGTTTTTCCGGCGATGGTTCGCGCCGGGGAAAAACTGCTCGGCTACAATTCGCCGGAATTCATCAAGGACATCGGCACGCCGGAGCGTTACGACCGGATTTCCGCGCAATTCGCGGCGGGCATCGTGCAGCGCAGTTCGCTGGCGACGCCGCAGCGCGCGGTATTTCTGGATCGCGATGGAACGATCATTCCCGACAAGGATTGTTTGCGTAATGCGGACGAACTGGAACTATTGCCCGGCGTGGCGGAGGCAATTCACCAGTTGAATCTCGCCGGCTGGCGCACGGTTGTTGTGACGAACCAGCCGGTCGTCGCCAAAGGCTGGTGCAGCGAAGCCGAGTTGCAAAACATTCACAACAAGCTGGAATCGCTGCTGGGTTTGGAACACGCCTTTCTCGACCGGATTTATTTCTGTCCGCATCATCCCGAAAAAGGTTTTCCCGGCGAACGACCGGATTTGAAAATCGAGTGCAACTGCCGAAAGCCGAAAATCGGCATGATTGAAAAGGCCGTCGCGGATTTGAACATTGATTTGTCGCAGTCGTGGCTCATCGGCGATACCACGACGGACGTGCAGACTGCCAAGAATGCGGGGTTGAAATCCATTTTGCTGCAAACCGGCTACGGAGGCAAAGATGGCAAACACAAAGC
>CAZIFP010000320.1:0-3239 GCA_964538105.1 uncultured Bifidobacteriaceae bacterium | reverse complement strand
GGAGAATTGTCGCGCGAAGGACGCGAAGGTTGCGAAGGAAAGCAAATTCATTTTGCCTTCGCTGACTTCGCTGACTTCGCGCGACACTATTACGGCTTTTTGTTTAATCAATTTACTTCCGGTAAATAAACCACCAGAACCAGATTGTTCCCAGCGCGCCGCAGACGGCCGCGCCGATGAAATTCGCCGACGGACTCACGCTCCACAGCCACGCGCCAAGAAACGAGCCGCTCGTCACCGTGCAGTCGCGGATGAGATAATACGCGCCGTAAGTCCGCGCCCGCAGTTCCGGCGCGGCCTCGCCGATGATGAGCGCCTTGCGCGCCGGTTCGCCGAATTCCTTCAGCCCGCGCACGACAAACGCCAGCGCGAGCCATTTGAAGTCGTGCGCCCATAACAACGTCACAGGAAAAAGCGTGAAGAAAATAAACGTGATGAGCACGAACGGGCGGCGGCCGTATTTGTCCGCCAAGTGCGCGACGGGAATGTAACAAAGCATGGCCGTGACCATTTCAAATGTGACGAGATAGCCGAATTGCTGCGCCGTCAAGCCGCCGTGATCCATCGCCCACAAGATGATGAACGCATACGGAATCCGTTCGCAGAAACGGATGAGGATGTCGCTGACTAGCAGTTCGCGGAGCGCGGGTGTGAAGGTTTTGACAACGCCGAGAAATGAAATGGCCGTTGCGGAAGAGTTTTTATTTTGCGCGGCAGTTTTTCCATCCGACTCGAACATGAACCATTGAAACGCCGCCGTGAACAGACTCATCACGATGCAGAGCGCGAGCGCGTAACGCACGCCATCCGTCCAGCCGAAGCGCGTGAGCAGCCAGCCGCCGATGAGCGGACCGAGCATCATCGGCACGCGGCGGATCATGGATTGCACGCCCACGCCCATCGTGTGCCGGTGGCTTTGCAGCGAGGTGGCGATAACGGAAAGCGTCGCCGGCAGCGACAACGCGCTCCACGCGAGAAACAAAAACGAGCCAAGCAGCAGCGCGAGCCAGCTTTGCCAGACCAACACCAGAATGTAACCGGCGATGGAAATCGCGCTGAAGAGCAGCAGCGATTTTCTTTGTCCCCAATGGTCGGTCAGCCAACCGCCGGGATAGGCGTAAACCGCGCCGAGAAAAGTTTGCAGCGCGTCGAACAGCCCAATGATCAAAATGCTGCCGCCGAGCGTTTCGATGTATTTGGGCGCGAAGCCGAGCCATAGTTTTTCGCCGGTGCCAGCCAGCAGGAGCGCAATCAGCAATAGCGAGATATTGCGCCGGAGCGCGAGGAATTCGGAAATGTTTTTCCAGCGGCTCACGCAAGCTGTGGGGCGAGCGAGTTGGCGATGTCCTGCAACGCGTTGATTTCCGCCGCTGAATATTCGTGTTCGCGCACGGTGCCGATGCCAAGCGTGCCGACTATTTTGTCTCCGTTGCGGATTGGCACGCACAACGCGCCGCCGACGCCGGTCTGTTTCGCGCCGGGCTTGGCGACGCCGCTGGTGTCGGTCTGCAAATTACAGATCGTCACCGGCCGGTTTTTCTGCGCGGTCTCACCGGCGATGCCTTTGCCGACGGGAATGGTTTTTACGATGTCGAGCAATTGCGGCGGCAAACCGATTTGTGCGACGAGATGCAGCAATTGCTTTTGCGCATCGAGCCGGTGGATGGTGCCGGTTTCGGAATTGAAATGTTTCAGCACCGCGCGCAGCACCGGCTCCAGTGGCTGCGGTTGCGCCAGCAACACTTCAATCAATTTGAGAAATTCAATCATGGAATTTGTGTCGCGCGAAGAACGCGAAGGTTGCGAAGTAAAATCATTCCTTCGCCGACTTCGCGCGGCTTTTGGTTATCCGGAAACATCGTCGCCGGAACGATAATGCAACACCTTCACTTTTTCCAGCGTCACAAGGCCGCCACCGATCATTTTGTCGAGCGTGGGCAGGAAGGAATTGATTTTTTCCTCGCTGTCCACCATTTCGATGACGAGCGGCAAGTCCATGGAGAGCCGCAGAATTTTGGCGGTGTGCAAATGGCTGTTTTTGCCAAAACCCATCGGCCCGCGCAGCACGGTCGCGCCGGCAAGCTGCGCCTCGCGCGCGGCCAGGACTATGGCTTCGTAAAGGGGTTTGTGTTCCCATCGATCGCTTTCGCCGATGAAAATCCGGAGCAGGACGGCGTCATTCGGGATTTGCATAACTTTATTTAGCCACAGATAAACACAGATGGGCACAGATAAAACAGCGGCAGATTTTGCCGAAACCAATTTGTAGCAATTTGTGTTTCATCTATGAACATCTGTGGCTGGTTTGATCTTTATTTTGCGGAACCAAAAATTGAGCCGAGCAGCCAGCCAAGCCACACCGCAATCATGCAGAGGACGACGGACAACAGGACGTTGCCGCCCGCGTAGAGCCATTCGCGGTCGCGCAGCAGATTCAAGGTCTGCAGGCTGAACGAGGAAAACGTGGTGTAGCCGCCGCAGACGCCGATCATCAAAAATTGCGTGGCAAACACGCGTGATTGAGTATCCATCCGGCCTTCGGGAATCGCCAGCGCGCCGACGACGCCGATGACGAACGAGCCGGTGACGTTGATGACGAGCGTGCCCCACGGAAAAGTCGCGCCGATTTTATCGGACACGAGGCCGTTGACCCAGAAGCGGCTGACGCTGCCGAGCGCGCCGCCGAGTGCGACCCAAAGATAGGCGATATTCATAAAGCTCCTGCGAATTTGTTTTATTCGTAGGAGTCATCAGCCTGAAACGATCAGGCGGTTTTCCCGTGCGGGAGGGCAAACTCCATTGCCGGGGAAATTATTAGCGCGCCCGGTTCTGGTTGGCAACGCTTTCTTGACCCCGCTTGAATCTGTCATCGCCATCCATGCTGCGGGAGCCGGGGCTGAGCGACATGGGTGTAGCGTCGAGCCTGTGGCTCGCAACATCCGGCCACAGGCCGGACACTACAAGCGCCGCAGGCGCGACATCGTTGTAGAAACACCATCCAAATCAGATTCAAGCCTCGTCGAGGCGGCATCTTCGGAAGATTTCGCTCTTACGGAGCTTTGTTCAATATGGGATTACCAAGCTACAAATTTGTCAGCCCCACGGGCTTTATCCGAGATATACAACCCTCCGCCGTCCCCTTGAAAACGCGTGCGTGGATTTTTCAGGACAGTCAACCGGGTTGACAGGACACATCCGCGCCTCCGTTGGGCACAACCCGGTGCCGCAAACCACTGCCA
>CAZIFP010000319.1:0-3250 GCA_964538105.1 uncultured Bifidobacteriaceae bacterium | reverse complement strand
GGCCACCGCGATGGATTTGACTGGCGGCGACCCCGCGCCATGTTCATCGCCGTTCCAGTCGGAATGAATTACCGGACCGAAAGGCTTCCGCTGGTCACCCTTTCCCTCATCGGCCTTAACACACTGGTCTGGCTCGTTACGCTGGTCTCCTATTTAAGCACGGACGGCGCGTCGGATGACTGGATCATGCAACATCTCTGGCTGATTCCGGCGCAATCCCACTTGTGGATGTATCTAACCTCGATGTTCGTCCACGCGGGAATTTTTCATCTGCTCGGCAACATGATTTTCCTGTTCCTGTTCGGCTCATGCGTGGAGGACATCATCGGGCGGCTGCGGTTTGCCATCTATTATCTGGCGGGCGGACTGGTGGCGGAATTCGCCTATGTCGCGATGACGCCGGAACATTTTGTGTCCACCATCCCAATGGGCGGCGCGTCGGGCGCCATCAGCGCGTGCATGGGCATGTATCTGCTGCTGCGCGCGGACGCGGACATTGAGTTCAAGTATTTCGCCTGGTGGTTTTTCGTTTACATGCGGGCGGGCGAATTCGAGGTGCCGGCATGGATGGCGATTATCTTTTATTTCGCGATGGATCTCATCGGCGCTGTGATTGGCATGTTCTCTGAACACGGCAGCGGCGTGGCGTTCGGCGCGCATGTGGGCGGATTTCTCGGCGGGCTGGGGCTGGTCGCCTTTTACAATTGGAAAGTGCGTCCGCGCGAAGAAGCCGCCGCGCCGCGCGAACTCATCATTGATCCGGTGGCGGTGATTGCGGAAGCAAAGGCGCGCAACCCAGCCGCGTTCCCAACCAGCGAAACGCCGACGATTTTCCTGCACGACGGCACGGAGCAGACCGGGCCGTTCACACTCACGCAGGTGCAGGCGAAACTGCGGCAGGGAGAAATCAATCTTGACGCGCGGTATTGGAGCGACGGCATGGACGACTGGCAGGACGTGGTGGAATTGTCGGACCAGCCCATCGCATGAAGGCGTTGCATCCGTGCGGCGGGATTGCTAATTTCTCCGCGCAACAAAAACCGGAAAACTTTTTTAATTCATGAGCAAATCCAATTCACCTCAAGTGGGCATTTTGATGGGCAGCGATTCGGACTGGCCGGTGATGAAGGCCGCCGCCGATGCGCTGGCGGAATTCGGCATCGGCAGCGAAGCCAAAGTCATCTCTGCGCACCGCGACCCGCACGGACTGGAGGAATATGTCTCCAGCGCCATCGCGCGCGGATTGAAGGTCATCATTTGCGGCGCGGGCGGCGCGGCGCATCTGGCGGGCGTCACGGCGGCGTTCACCACGCTGCCGGTCGTCGGCGTGCCGATCCTCGGCAAATCCACCGACGGGCTGGACTCGCTGTTGTCCATGGTGCAGATGCCACCGGGCGTGCCGGTGGCCACAGTCGCCATCAACGGTGCGCGCAACGCGGGCATTCTCGCCGCGCAGATCATCGCCACCGGCGATGCGCGTGTGCACGAGGAATTGAAAAAATTCAAGGTGCGGCTCACCGAGGAATCACGCGCGAAGAACAAGACGCTCGCGCAATAATTTTTCATGCAACGGCTCATCGAAGGCGTTCATAAGTTCCAGAAGGACGTGTTCGGCAACTACCGGAAGCTCTTCCGCAAGCTGTCGCAGGAGGGCCAGAACCCGCACACGCTGTTCATCACCTGCTCGGATTCGCGCGTGCTGGCGGAACTCATCACGCAGAGCAAGCCGGGCGATCTGTTCGTCGTGAAAAACGTCGGCAACATCGTCCCGCCGGCGAACGTGCGCGGCGACACCAACTCCACCGCCGCCGCCATCGAGTTCGCCGTGGAAACTTTGCGCGTGAGCGACATCGTGATCTGCGGTCATTCGCAATGCGGTGCCATCACGGCCATGCTCAGCAAAAATCCCGTGAGCAATTCCATGCCGAACCTGCGCGACTGGCTCAGCGTCGCCGCGCCGGTGCTGGCAACGGTAAAAAAGGATTACGCGCATCTTCCCGAGGGCACGGCAAAGGAAACCGCCGCCGCCGAGGAAAATGTTTTGTTCGGTCTCGACAACCTGCACAGCTATTCGTGCGTGCAGGAACGGCTGATGGACGGTTCGCTGCGGCTGCACGGCTGGTTCTTCAAGATCGCCACCGCCGAATTGTTCGCCTTCGACCCGGAGACGCGTCAGTTCTTGCCGCTGGTCAGCGAGTCTTAAACATTGTCGTTTCGTCCGGCTTGATGACCACTTCACGGACGCGCGGCAGCATCAGCAACGAAATCACCGACAGGAACAGCCCGCTTAAAACCACCCACGTCGCGGCGTCGCGACTGCCCGCACTCAGCAACGCCGTCGCCGCCAGCGCGGCCATCGTCAGGTTCGGACACACCAACAGATAAGTTTGCAGATCGCCGCCCGTCTTCAGCCAGCGGCGGTGCAGGACTTCGCGGACACCGATGAGCAGATATGCGCCGCACAATGCCATAAGCGCGGTGTAGGAAAACAGCATCCGCCCGTCAATCAGCAGCCCCAGCGACATGAAGAAGATCGGTATCAAAAACCGGCGGCTGATGGGCGCGATGTATTCCTCGATGCCCACGCCTTCAAACTGCGCGCGGCTCATGAACAGGCCGAGAAAAAACGCCGTCTTCGCCGCCGACAACCCCAACCGTTCGCCAACGGCGCAGATGATCAGCACCGCGAGGACCAGAAAATGCACGCGCCAGCGCGTCGTCTTCTGGATGATCAATTGAAATAAATTCACCAGATGCGATGCGAACCGGCTGATCAAAAACACCGTCACCGCCATGCCGGCCAGTTTCAGCAAAATGAACCAGCTCAAGCCATGCTTCACCGTGACACCGCCGACACTCAAAATGAGGATGGCCAGCACTTCGAGCGCGATCATGACTTGGAGCACGAAGTCGCGCGACGGTCCCGCCAGCCCCGGATAATGTTTCCAGCCGAAATACGCCATGCTCATTGAGCAGCTCGTCAGCGCCGATGATGCCAGCAGCCCTTCCGGCCAGCTCAAGCCGGAAACGTGGGCGAGCGCGAGGACGATGGGATATTGAGCGAGCGACCAGAAAACGGCGAACCGCAGCGACGGCAGCAGATCACGCAGCTTCGGCAAATCTATTTCCAGCCCGACCTCGAACAAGACGAGCAGAAAGCCAACTTCGCCCGCCTGCTTGATCATTGTGGCCACATCCACCTGCACCAGCGGCCCGAGCGCGAGGCCGAACACCACGAAGCACACGTTGG
>CAZIFP010000318.1:0-3251 GCA_964538105.1 uncultured Bifidobacteriaceae bacterium | reverse complement strand
CGCGAGATTCACGTTGAGGATGACGCTGAACCATAGCACGCGCCGCCAGCCGTCCTCGTCCTGAAACAGGTTGCTATAGACGCGGATGATCATCACCGCGCCGCCAAGCTGCTGCACGCCGATCTCGCCATGACGCGAGAACAGCGCGCCGAACGTGTTGAAAATCTGCCCGGCGCTGGCCTGGATTTGCTCGATCGGATTCGGATGCAGCAACGCCACGTTGGTGTCGGCCAGCCATGACATGATGCCCAGCAATGGCATGGTGTTTGTCGGCTGCAGCGGTTTAACCGCGAGCAATGTGCGGTCGAACTGTTCGTTTTCACGGCGGATGGTGAGCGTGAGCGGTTTGACCACGCTGTTGCTCATCTCCCATTGGGCGTAATCCACGGCGTCGGAGTTGTAAATTTTTTCACCATTCAACGCGATGATTTCATCGCCGCTCTTCAATCCAGCCTGCGCCGCCGGGCTGTTCGAGGCGATTTCATAAATGGTCGCCTTGGACGCGGAGGAAATGAGAACCTGCCGGAGCGCCTTGCGTTCATACCACTTCGTTGCGCGATGAAACGGAACCACGTAGGCCGTGTCTTCCTTGCCGTCGCGAAGATATTTGATGGCAATGTTCGTGCCGGTGCTGGTGACAATGCGCCATTGCACGCTGTCCGCCGAAGTTGGTGCGAAATGATGAACCGGGTTTCCGTCCACTTCCAGAATCGTGTCGCCCGGACGCAGTCCCGCCTGCCACGCCGGCCCGGGATTTCCATTCGCATCTTTCGGCATGACCCAGCCAATTTGCGTCGTGTTGTCGGCCTCGTTTGTCGGCCGGCCGACGCCCCAGACGATGAACGCAAAAACAATCGCCAGCCCAAAACTGAACAACGGCCCGGCGAACGCCACGATGATTTTGTCGAGCGGCGAAACATTCGGCAGCGGTGCGTCGGTGGCGTCCTCCTGCTTGCCTTCGATGGCTTCCATCGTCGCCATTTGCGGCAGCGCGACGTAGCCGCCCGCCGGAATCCAGCCCAGCGCGTATTCGACGCCGTTGATTTTCTTTTTCCACACCGGTTTGCCGAACCAGATGGCGAAGCGGTCAATCTTCAGCCCGCGCCATTTGGCCGCAAGAAAATGGCCAAGCTCGTGGACGCCGATCAGCAGGTTGAACAGCAGCACCACTTCCAGTCCGATAAAAATGTATCTCAATATTGTCATGTAAAATTAGCCGTGAAAGTGTAGCAGCAAAGCAGGCCGTCCGCCATTTCAAACTGCCGCCGTGCGGCGCGCCCATGAATCCGCTTCGAGAATCTGTTCCAGCGTCGGATGAGAAACTACTTTGTGCGCATCCATCGTGCGGCGGACGGTTTCGGTGATCTGTGGAAAGTTGATTTTGCGGTTCACGAACGATTCGACCGCGATTTCATTGGCGGCGTTCAAAACCGCCGGCAGCGTGCCGCCAATTTCACCGGCTTTGCGCGCGAGTTCAATCGCCGGAAAACGTTCCACGTCCGGCTCCTCAAAAGTCAGCGTGCCGAGCTTCGGGAAATTGGTCTGCACGCGGCCGCTCGCGGCGCGGTCGGGATACGTCAGCGCGTATTGAATCGGCAGGCACATGTCCGGCGTGGACAACTGCGCGATGAGCGAGCCGTCCACAAACTCCACCATCGAATGCACGATGCTCTGCGGATGCACCACCACGCCGACGCGCGCCATCTCGATGTCGAAGAGCCAGCGCGCCTCGATCATTTCCAGTCCCTTGTTGAACAGCGTCGCGGAATCCAGCGTGACCTTCCGGCCCATGACCCACGACGGATGTTTCAGCGCGCATTCGACGGTGATACCGGGGAACTTTTCCTTCGGCCAGATTGTTTTGTCACGGAACGGCCCGCCGCTGGCGGTCAACCAAAGTTTGCGGACGGAATTGGTCGGCTTGCCGTCGAGGCATTGGAAAATCGCAGAATGCTCGCTGTCCACGGCCAGCACGCGCACGCCGTATTTGCGCGCCTCGTTCATAACGATTTCGCCGGCCATGACAAGAATTTCCTTGGACGCGACCGCGATGTCCTTACCGGCTCGAATCGCGGCGAGTGCCGGCTGCAATCCCGCCGTGCCGACAATCGCGATCAAAACAATGTCCGCCGCCGGCAGCGTGGCGAGCTTCAGCAATCCGTCGTTGCCGCAAAAAACTTCGCAACTCGTGCCGAGCGTATCTCTCAATTCCTTCGCCTTGGCAGGATCGTTGATGGATACGACGGCGGGCTTGTGCCGGCGGGTTTGCTCCAGCAGCAATTCCAGATTGTTGCCCGCCGCGAGGCCGATGAGCCGGATTTGATCCGGCAAATCCTCGGCCACCTTGACGGTGCTGGTGCCGATGCTGCCGGTGCTGCCCAATAAAACTACATTTTTCATTTTCAAGCCACAGATGAACACAGATGAAACACAGATTTATTTCAAAAGACCATTCGTTTATACTCAACCCGCTCGCGACCAAAGTTGATGAGATAGCCAAGCTTGATTCCTGTGCCGCGCAATTCATTCAGAAGCTGGGCTTCATGGGCGGACTGATAAGCGGTGTCGGTCTTTAATTCCACGATGATTTTGTCAGCGACCAGCAAGTCAGCGGCGTAATCACCAACGATGACGCCTTTGAATTGAACCTGGATTTTCGGCTCAAGCTCCACTTTTACCCCGCGAGATTGCAATTCAACCTGCATTGCGCGTTGATAGACTTTTTCGAGAAATCCAAAGCCAAGAATGTTGTGAACCTCAAATGCCGCGCCGATGAGATGTTGAGTGACAGGCTGAAGTGAAAAGTCCTTCTCCGCCGTCTTCATCTGTGTTTCATCTGTGTTCATCTGTGGCTCAAGGCACTAAAATATGTCGAAGATACAAATACATGATGGGCGCATTGAACAGCAAACTGTCCAGCAAGTCGAGGATGCCGCCGATGCCCGGAAACAGGCCGCCGGAATCCTTCACGCCCGCCTCGCGCTTGAAAAGCGATTCAATCAAATCGCCGATGACCGCCGTCACGCTCAAGACGATGCCCAGAACGGTCGCGTGCAAAAGATTCATCCCAGCCATTTTGCCGCCGAAAAAATGCACGAACACGAGACTCGCGGTGGTGGAGACCGCAATCGCGCCAGCGAAGCCTTCCCACGTTTTGCCGGGGCTGATGCGCGGGATCATCTTGTGCCGTCCAATAAGCGAGCCGACGGAGTAAGCGCCCATGTCGCTGAATTTGGTGACGAGGATGAAAT
>CAZIFP010000317.1:0-3275 GCA_964538105.1 uncultured Bifidobacteriaceae bacterium | reverse complement strand
TATTTTTCTTTGATCCACGACATCAAGACGGAAGTGTCGAGGCCACCGGAATAAGCTAAGACAATTTTCATGTGACGGACATTAAACCGCCAAGTGGCCAGGAACGCAAAGAGGAAAAACAATTTGCCGTGGGCTCACGGCGCGGCCTGTTGCAGCCGCGCGATGTCCTGAAGCGCCAAAGGATCGCTCGTGCTGCCCCCAAAAGCAACTGTGGTGGGCAGCTCGCTCTTCCATTTCCAGTAGTCAACATGCCCGTCGGCAAAAGCCAGCGTGTCGCCGTGACTGTGCCGCCACGAAGGATAGTTAAACCACTTGTTGTCCGTGGCGGAATACAAGAAATGCCCGTCGTCAATGGTCGAAATATCCTCCTCAAGAAATGTGAGCGTCGTGGACGGTTTGTGGATCTGGCTGGTTTGATACACTGGCGTGATGTTATAGGTGTCAATATCATCCTGCGGGCCGGCCATGTAACAGCTCAAGGAGTAGCTGCGCAAGGTTGGGATGGTCGTGCCCAAGACGGTGCTATGGTCGGCCGGACACCGGTAGCACTGGACATTTTTTACATTCGGATAAATGGTGCCACCCGTGATGGTCGCCGGGTCGCTGTCCAGGCCGGCATTGCCGACAACCCAGGAATTGGTCGGACTCACCGGCACGTTCCCGCGAAATTCCACATAGTTCAAGGCGAGTTTGCCGCTGGATTCGTCGGCATACATCTGCCAGGCGAGGTCCAACTGCTTTTGATTGTTCAGGCAGGTCGTCCGAATGGCGCGTTCCTTGGCCCGCGACAACGCAGGCAGGAGCATCGCCGCCAGAATCGCGATGATGGCGATGACCACCAGCAGTTCAATCAACGTGAATGCCCGCCCGGTTTTCATTTTTGACGAAACATCGCCGCCGGGCTTCATGAATTTTTGGCGGGAATTTTTCATAAATCAAAATTTTACTGCACGTCCACCAGCGACACCCGGACCTTCTGGCTCAACTGCTGCGTCAGGTTCTGGTTCCGCGTCGTGATTTTCAACGTCATGTCCTGGTTGTTGTGGACGTCCACAATCATTCCCTGTTCCGGATCAAACCAGAACTCACCGGTGATCTTGCCATTTTGAACTTCGACCGCCGCGCCGACGTTGGCCGCTGAGACAGTTTTGGTGACAATGGTGCCCGCCGCGTCAACGTGCGCGCATTTGCGGTCGCCGTGCTGCTCCCAGTTCTTGAAAGTATAATTCATGTC
Organism: uncultured Bifidobacteriaceae bacterium; assembly: GCA_964538105.1. Classification (GTDB taxonomy): domain Bacteria; phylum Verrucomicrobiota; class Verrucomicrobiia; order Limisphaerales; family UBA11358; genus UBA11358. The sequence goes on along the minus strand of CAZIFP010000317.1, from coordinate 2,041 downwards.
CATCGTCAGCGTCCCGATGGGGGAAATGATGTCGTTTTTCTGCGGCCAGCTATCGCCGATATTGACAATCCGGTTCGGCAGGGCTTCCGAAAACGAGCCGTATCGCTTCAACGTGTCCTCGCTGAACATCTGCTGGAACATCCCCCGTTGCTGCTGTGTTCCGGCAGCGGTGATGCGCTTCATCAATTCGTCCACGCCACCCATCTTTTCGACCTTTCCGGCCGCATCGGTAAAATACTGGAGTTGGGCGCCAACCATCGCGCGCAGAATGGGTGCCACCGGATTATTGGTTTCCTGCGCCGGATTTTCGTTGGAATCGAAGCTCATCACGCTGTGTCCGCCCATCGCAACGTCCATAGTTTGGTTCTCGAATTCCAATTGCAGTTCCCAACCGCCGTTGTCCAGCTTCTTGAGCGCTCCCAGATTGAAACTCTGCGTCATCTTAATGTTCTGTTTCACCGGATCCGGTTGGTTGGGCACCTTCATTTCTGTGTCCATGTTCATCTCCATCCGCATTGCAAAGGTTTTCCCGGCCACCCATTTGATTTTCATGTCCACCGGACTATCAGAGGCGGCGACGGCAGCTGCGCTGGAATCGGAGCCGCCGTCCGATGGGGTCGCCGGTTTTTTTGGTTTTGAACAGCCCGACAACAACACGCCGGCCACGGCGGCCAGCGAGACAAGGGTGATGATTTTTTTCATGGAGTTTGATTCGTTCTGACGATTATTCGCGGCATTCATAAGTAAGATGCTTTGAACCCAGATTTTGGATTCAACAATTTCCACTATTGACACATAAGTGGTCGAAAACGCCCGACGGGTGACAAGAAAGTCAAAATCGTCACCGGAAGACACGCGGCGCTGCTTCCACAACGCACTGCTTGATCACCCGAATCTTCTCATAAAATCCAGGCACGGCAAGAAAATTACTTATGATGCACCGGGATACTCAAAGGCTCGATGTGCACCAGCACGTCGCTCACGGCGGGCATGGCGTCACGGATTTTGTCCTTCACCGCGTGCGCGATTTCGTGCGAGCGCAGCACGGTCATCTGCGCGTCCACCTCCACGTGCATGTCCACGTAAAGCTGGTAGCCCATCTTGCGGACGAAACATTTTTCCACATGCGCCACGCCGGGGATCGTCTCGGCCAGCCGCTGGATTTCGTTCTTGATTTCACGGTCGGGCGCGGTGTCCATCAGGTCGCCCAGCGTCGAGCGCAGCAGTCGCCAGCCGTTCCACGCGATGACGCCCGCCGCCGCCATCGCCGCTGCGTCGTCCGCCCACGCAAAATTTGCCCCGCCGACCAGCGCCGTGCTGATGCCGATCGCCGCCGCGACGGATGTGATGGCGTCGCTGCGGTGATGCCACGCGTCGGCACGCACGGCGGCGTTTTCCACCAAATCGGCCTCGTGCGAAACGAACCGGAACAAAACCTCCTTGATGACGATGACGCCGAACAAAACCAGCAGTGTAAAAACTTTCGGCACAGTTCGCGGCTGGCCGATGTCGTGCAACGCTTCAATCGTGATCCAGCCCGCGACAAAAAGCAGAATGGCCGAAACCACCGCTGCCGCGAGCGGTTCGGCCTTGCCGTGGCCATAGGGATGGTCTTCGTCCGCCGGTGCCGCCGCCACGACCACGCCGCGCCAGACGATGATGGAACTGAAAATATCCGTGAGCGATTCACAGGCATCGGCCACCAGCGCGTGCGAATGACCGATTATGCCGGCAACCAGTTTTACCGCCGAGAGCAGGACATTTACCACCAGTCCGATAAAGGTGGCGCGCAGGCTGCGTTGGAGGCGGTCGGTAGCCATTTATGATTTACGATTGATGATTTCAAAACTACAGAACGAACAGACAAATCATAAATCCAAAATCGCAAATCATAAATTCAAATCAGGTGGCAGAACATCGCGTCGCGAAGCTTCGGCTCGAACCAGGTGCTCTTGGGCGGCATGATGCCGCCGGCGTCGGCGATGCTCATCAAATCCTCGATGCTCGTCGGGAACATCGAGAACGCGCAGGCGTATTCGCC
>CAZIFP010000316.1:0-3277 GCA_964538105.1 uncultured Bifidobacteriaceae bacterium | reverse complement strand
TGCGTGCTGCCGCGCGCCGTCCCGATGGTCGAGGCGATGACCGCGCTCGTGCTGGTGGATCACGCGCTGCGGCAACGCGCGCAGTGCGGTTGAAATTATTTTCAAGCGGGCGAACTTGTCTCGTCCGGAAATTATTTTATGGCTGAAAAAACGATCAACGAACTTGCCCCCGACCTGCGGCGGCAGCACACCAAGGCGGTCGAGGCGGTGCAACGGGACAACACCGACTACGCCATCGCGCTGTTTTGCCAGATTTTGGAACGGGAGCCGGCGGTGTTCGATTGCCGCAAGGCGCTGCGCGCGGCGCAGCTCAAGAAGGCCGGCGCGACCAGCACGGGCTTCTTCAAAAAAATGTGGAGTGGCGCCGGTTCTTCGCCGCAGGTCGCCAAGGCCAAAATGATTCTCAACAAGAGTCCCGGCGAGGCGATGGCGATTGCCGAGGAGATTCTGAACGCCGACCCGCACAATTCCGCCGCGCACCGCATCATCGTGGACGCCGCGCAGGTGCTGGAGCTGCCGCGCACGGCGGCGATGTCCTACGAATCACTCGTCAGCAATTCGCCCAAGGACCGGAAGCTGGCGATTGAATACGCCGACTCGCTCGCGGCGTCCGGCGACATCAGCCCGGCCGAGCAGAACCGCTGCGAAAAAATCCTGATGGATCTGCTGCGCGACAATCCCGGCGACGGCGACCTGAACCAGGCGTTGAAAAACCTTTCTGCGCGCAAGACCATGGATCAGGGCGGTTACGCCGCGCTGGAGGACGGCAGCGGTTCCTACCGCGACATTCTCAAGAACAAAACGGAGGCTTCGTCGCTCGAGCAGGAAAAGCGCGTCGTCAAGTCGGAGGACACCACCGAGCGGCTCATCGGCGAATACGAGGCGCGCCTGCACACCGAGCCGCACAATATCAAGCTCGTGCGTTCGCTCGCGGAGCTTTACACGCAGAAAAAGCAGTTCGACCGCGCGCTGGAATATTACGAGCGCATCCGGGCTTCCGGCATGGGCAACGACCCGTCGCTGGACACCGCCATCGCGAACACCATTGTCCGCCGGTTTGATCATCAGATCGCGGCGCTGAACCCGTTTGACGCGGACCATGCCGAACAGGTCGCGAAGATTCAGGCCGAGAAGCTGGCGTTTCAACTGGCCGAATGCCAGAAGCGCGTGGAGAAATTCCCCACCGACCTCGCCATCCGGTTCGAGATGGGCGTGCTGTTCTTTCAGTCCGGCAAGATCAGCGAGGCCATCCAGGAACTGCAGAAGGCGCAGGGCAACCCGCACAAGCGGCTCGCCGCGATGAGCCTGCTCGCGCAATGTTTCGCCAGGCGCCGGATGTATGACCTCGCCGCGCGCACGCTGCAAAACGCCATCAAGGAAAAGGTCGTGTTTGACGACGAGAAGAAGGACCTGATCTACCACCTCGGCTGCGTGCTCGAAAGCATGGGCAAGAAGGAGGACGCCGTGGAGCAGTTCAAGATCATCTACGAGACGGACATCGGCTACAAGGATGTCGCCGCCAAGGTGGATGCGTATTACGCGGGACAGTGAACGTCAGCCCGAGCAGCTTATTCGCGTATTAGGCATCTGTATCATCAATAAATCCGCTCTCGTTCAAACACAACAACCTCGTCACGAAGCTGTAATCTAGGCGGTTGGTTTGTGGCTTCAAGTAACTGTCGGCTAAAAATCTCAACGCTTCCGTCACTGTGACGAATCTTAATCCGAGAACTAGCAAAATGATCAAAGCCTCCAGCGACTCTAATGCCATCGAGAACTGTCACGCCATTAGTCCAGACATACCGTCCCGGATTGTGAACCCCTCCAAAAACCTCGAAAAATGGTCCGCCATGCTTGCTTGAGACATTCGGCACCGAGTTGGTGTCCGAAGCAAGTATGCTCTCGGCAAACATCAATATAACCAGAACGATAGATGAAATGGTGGTGCGCATAGCGGCCTATCTATTCATTCTTTCGCAAAAATGCGTTTAATCATCGCAGGCATGAAGGGGTTATATTCCCGGCTTTCCTTTTTGTCCATGACCATTTGCCGCCGCCAAGGTGGACGCGTATTACGCGGGGCAGTGAAGGCGCGAAGAAAGCTCTCCGCACCGTTTAGGTTTGGGTGAAGACGTCTAGTGTTTGCAGACTGTTCGCATATTAGGCCACATCTTCACGGCTCTTTTTCTTTTCCAACTCTTGGACAAGCTGCACAAGCAAATCAATCTGTCTGCGGGTGCGCTGCTCGCTGAAAGTCTGGAGCATGAAAATGACAACCAAAACTCCGCAATACATGATGAAAAACTGAACGCCCTGGAAAGCCGCAATAAATCCATAACAAACAGCGCAGAAATAAGCGCGCCAGTGACCCTTTGGGTTCCAAGAACAAGAAGCCTGTAATTGCTCAATGAGTGTGATAATGCTGGCACGCTCTGGCGTGCTTTCTGACGTGAGTGATGGTGTAGTCATAGGATTGTGTCGCCGCCTAATTATGTATTCTGGCGCAAAATGCGTTTAATCATCGCAGGCATGAAGGGGTTATATTCCCGGCTTTCCTTTTTGTCCATGACCATTTGCCGCCGCCAAGGTGGACGCTTATTACGCCGGGCAGTGACCGGAATCTTGTAATTGGGCAATTGCCCGTGCGTCATTCCCCTCGAACGGCCCATTTTTTGCTATTTCCAGCGTTTTGTGGGAGGTTTATGCCACATGAAGCCGATCATTCTGGCCTTGGTGGTGCTGGCCCAAAGCGCCTTCGCGATGGACCGGTTCGCCGCGCTGTCCATGATCGAGTCCGGCAATGACGATTCCGCCCGCGGCCCGCTCGGCGAGGTGTCCCGCTTCCAAATCCAGCGCGACGTCTGGTGCCAGACCACCAACGCACCCATCAGCCAGGCGTCCGACCCGAAGGTGGCCGAGGCCGTGGCCCGCACGCTGGCCGGCGCGCGCTGCTGGGAGTTCGAGCACCAGCATGGCCGCCCGCCCACGGACGTGGAGTTTTACATTCTATGGAATGCCCCGGCCCAGATCGGCCATCCCGGCGGCTCCGTGCTGGAACGCGCCAAACGCTTCGCCAACCTCGTCGCCCAAAAATCATAGCTGCCGGAGCACATTTCCAGTTGGAAACGTCGCATTCCCGGTCGGAAATGGGGCATTGCGGACGTGCAGTGGAGCATTTCGGACGTGCAACGGAGCATTGCAGACCCGCAACGTCGCATTGCGGACGTGCAATAAGGCATTGAAAAGGGCAAAAATGGCATCCCAAGGGGCAAAAATG
>CAZIFP010000315.1:0-3285 GCA_964538105.1 uncultured Bifidobacteriaceae bacterium | reverse complement strand
CGTCCGCCGCGGCCCCGGCGAATTTCAGTTCACGGCCTGCAAACCGACGATTTACTTTGTTGTTGTTTGTTCCTCCGGTTTGAAACTTAAATTTTCAAACCGGAAATTGTTTATGCCTTTTCGGATTTCGCCTTGATGACCTGCGCCAACTGGACGGCCGGCGTGTTGATCAACGTCGCCAGCTTCGTCGCCGGGGCGGCAAGCAATCCGAGAATCTTTGCGCGCAGCACGTCGAGGCTCGGCAAATCCGCCAGGGCTAAGATGCCCGCTTCTTCCAAGCGCTGGTTATTCAAGAAACCGAATTTAATTTTCAGCTTATCGAACTCCGCGCCGAAATTTTTCAGCGCCTTCGCGGCCGCCGAAACATCCTTCTGCCCGGTCACCACGGCCAGCTGGCCGGCGAGCGAGCCGTTCAAATCCGCCACGCCGGCTTCCTTCGCCGCCACCCGGAAGACGGAATTTTTCACGACGTGAATTTCCGCGCCCGCCGTTTTCAGGCGCTTCCGCAGTTCGGTCAGATGGGCGACCTTAAGACCTTGATAGCCGACCACGATGAAGAACGGCGAACCGTTCAACCGTGTGGCGTATTCCTTCGTCAATAATTGTTTTTCAGCACGCATGGGAAAAATTTGGTTAATTGTTTGCGAACTCGCGGATGTCCACACGCACCGGCGGACTCATCGTCGCCGACAGCGTGCATGAATTGATGAACGTGCCCTTGACGCTCACCGGACGCGCCTTGGCGATGGCCTCGATGACCGCGCGGGCGTTTTCTTCAATTTGTTCCGGCTTGAACGAAGCCTTGCCCACGATGACGTGAACATTTCCGGCCTTGTCCGTCTTGAATTCGACGCGGCCCGCTTTGACTTCCTTCACAGCCTTGGCCGTGTCTTCCGTCACGGTGCCGGTTTTCGGATTCGGCATGAGGCCGCGCGGTCCGAGCACTTTGCCCAGCTTGCGGACTTCAATCATTGCTTCCGGCGTGGCGATGGCCACGTCAAAATCCGTCCAGCCGCTCACGCACTTGGCGATCATGTCCTCGAAGCCGACGTTTTCCGCGCCGGCGGATTTCGCGGCGTCCGCCGCGTTGCCTTTGGCGAAAACCAGCACGCGAACCGTCTTGCCGCTGCCGTGCGGGAGCGGAACCGTGCCGCGAACCATCTGGTCGGACTGCTTCGGGTCCACCCCGAGGCGGAACGCGAGATCAATGGTCTCGTTAAATTTTGCTTTCGGGAACTTGGCGAGAACGCCGACGGCGTCCTTCAGCGGATACGTTTTTTTCGCATCCACAACTTCGAGTGCTTTCTTGAATCGTTTACTGGGCATTTTGTTTTGTGCGGTGCAAGCGAGCTTTCAACTCTCCCGCGGTTTAGTTTATTGATCAACCGACAACTTCGATTCCCATGCTGCGCGCGGTGCCGGAGATGATCCGGACGGCGGCGTCTTCCGTGGAATAATTCATGTCCTTGGACTTGATCTTGATGATGTCCAGGATTTGCTTGCGCGTCACCTTGCCAACCTTGTCCTTGTTCGGCACCTTCGAGCCGGCGGTGATGCCGGCGGCCTTTTTCAAAAGGATTGAAGCGGGCGGCGACTTGGTGATGAACGTGAACGACTTGTCTTGATAAACCGTGATGACGACGGGAATCACCATGCCGGCATCGTTTTTGGTCGCCGCGTTAAATTCTTTGCAGAACGCCATGATGTTAACGCCGTGCTGACCGAGCGACGGGCCGACGGGCGGCGCGGGATTGGCCTGGCCGGCGGCAATCTGCAACTTGATGTATCCTGTAATTTTCTTTGCCATAAAAATATTAAGCTTTTTCGATCTGCCAGTATTCCAATTCGACCGGCGTGTTGCGTCCAAAAATGTTGACGGTGACTTTCAGCTTGCCGCGTTCGGGATCAATCTCCTCGATCACGCCGCTGAAATTCAGGAACGGCCCGTTGTTGATCTTGACCGTCTCGCCGACTTCAAAATTGACCTTCGGTTTCTCGGTCTCTTCCGACGCGGAAATCTGCACCTTGATCGCTTCGACTTCGGCCGTCGGCGTCGGCACCGGCGGTTCGCCGCCGACAAACCCGATCACGCCCTGCGTTTCCTTGATGAAATACCATGGCGCCTCGATAATCTTGTTGTTTTCATCAAGCAACACCATGTCCACAAAAACGTAGCCCGGCCACAGCTTGCGGCTGGACACGGTCTTCTTCTGGTTGCGGACTTCGACGACCTTTTCAATCGGCACGAGGACTTCTTTGACATAGTCCTGCATCTCGTCGGTCTTGACGCGCTTCTCAATGCTGTCCTTGACCTTGTTTTCCTGGCCGGACAGCGTCTGGATGATGAACCATTGATTGCGCATGATCAGAGCCTGATGAAAAAGACGTTCATGACGAAGTCCACCGCGACGGTGAACACACCCAACACACCGATGGAAACCATGACCAGCGCGGTGGAACCTTTCAGTTCTTCCCAGCTCGGCCACGAGCATTTTTTAAGCTCCTCGCGCGTTTCTTGAAAATAGACGGCCAGGCGGCGGATATGTCCCTGCCACCACAGGACGCCGAAGAGCGCCCCGATAATGACCACCCAAATCAAAATTTTTGTCAGATCGTTCACAATTTTTCCAGCTTGCGGGCCTTGGCCCGCGCATTTTCCACTCTCGCTTCAACCAGCAAAAGCTGGCGGAGAGGGAGGGATTCGAACCCCCGTTGAGCTTTCGCCCAAAGCGGTTTTCAAGACCGCCGCGATAGACCACTCTGCCACCTCTCCGTCGAAGTGGTTGATAGTCTTTGGTTGACAGTTGATAGTCGTCTCCGCCACGCTTTTCTCTCAACTATCAACTTTCATCTATCAACAAAACCTGGCACGGCGTGTAGGACTTGAACCTACAACCAACGGTTTTGGAGACCGCTACTCTACCAATTGAGCTAACGCCGTGTCCGTTCAAACCGTTTCATTTTTGGACGAAAAGGGAGCCGGGGTGTTCAATCCCCAGCTCCCGTGTTTCAAACTCCATTAAGCGATGACTTCCGTGACGATGCCCGAGCCAATGGTGCGGCCACCTTCACGGATGGCGAACTTCAAACCTTTGTCCATGGCGACGGTCTTCTGCAGCTCGACTTCCACCGTGACGTTGTCGCCGGGCATGACCATCTCGACGCCGGTCGGCAGCGTGAGCGTGCCGGTCACGTCGGACGTGCGGAAATAAAATTGCGGACGGTAATTGGTGAAGAACGGCGTGTGACGGCCACCTTCATCCTTGGTCAAAACATAGACTTCCG
>CAZIFP010000314.1:0-3296 GCA_964538105.1 uncultured Bifidobacteriaceae bacterium | reverse complement strand
TGAAAGTATTTATGCCACTTTACGAATACGAACTGTGCGAAGGCGACTGCAAGGTCTGCGGCGGGAAATTCACCTTGAACCGGCCGCTGTCGGCCAAGCCGCTCACGCATTGCCCGGCGTGCAAAAAACCGGTGCGCAAAATCATCTCCAGCTTCAGCTCGCCGCACAAGCTCAAGCCGGTCTCCATCACGGACGCGAAGAAGGCCGGCTTCCAGGTCTATAAAAAACTCGGCAAGGGCGAATACGAACGGCAGTGAAATCGGTTGAGAGTTGAAAGCTGATGGTTGATAGAAAAGAAGCTCCTCATTTCTTTTTATACATCTGCTCCGGCGTGAGGAGTTGCGGCTCGGTGGTCTTGAACGTCTCGCCATTGCCTTCGACGGAACGGAAAAAACAGGAATTGTAACCCTCGTGGCATGCCGGGCCTTTTTGCTCGACCTGGATCAGCAGCACGTCGCCGTCGCAATCGAATGCAATGTCCTTCACGGTTTGCGTGTTGCCACTCTCCTCGCCCTTCATCCAGTATTTCTGGCGCGAACGGCTCCAAAAATGCGTCTTGCCGGTCTTGATGGTGTCTTCCAGCGAAGCGCGGTTCATCCACGCCATCATCACCACGCGGCCGGTTTTCAGCTCCTGAATGATCGCGGGGATCAGGCCGTTGGCGTCAAATTTCAATTTGTCGTAAAAGCTCATGGCAATCAAAAAGCAGAATGAAGAAGGAAGAAGGAAGAAGGAAGAAAAATCGTTCGGGCTGCGTTCCTGAATTTCTTCATTCTGCATTCTTCATTCATTTTTCCTCAAGGCATTGGTGGAAACGGAAATCGAGTTGGTTGCAACCTGCAACACATTGGTCGGCGGAAATTGGTGGTCGTGCAGGCTGCGCTCAAGCCGTTTCTTCATGTCAATCAGCGCGCCGTTGGTCACGCAGTGGAGCAACGCGCGGGATTCGTCGTATTGCCCGATGGAAGTTTTGATGCGCGCCAGGTGGAGATAGACGCCTTCGCGCTCAACGTCGTCGCGGGCGATGTTCAGCGCGTTGGTCCAGGCGACCAGCGCGTCGTTGGTGCGGAGCGGGCGGATGCCGTAATAGCTCTGCGCGTAATCGGTCGCGAGCGGGAAATTTTCCGGGTCGAGCTTCATCGCCTGCTGGTAAAGCGCGAGCGCCTTGTCGAACACCTGCGGTTCGTTGATGTGGTAAAATGCCATCGCGTCCCGGCGGTAAAGATAAACCGTCGTCGCCATGTTTTGATAATAAACCGGCTCGGCGGGATTCAGTTCGATCGCCTTCGCGTAATCAATGAAGGCGTTGGTGAGCGGGCCGTGCTCGCCGTAATAATTCGCGAGGTTATTCCAGACGGCGGGATTTTTCGGGTCGATCTGGCGGGATTTTTCGTATTGATCCACGGCGGCTTCCTCCTCGCCGATGTCGTTGAGAAAACTGCCGTAGGCCAGGTAGCCGTGCGCCGAATCGGGATGCCTTTTCAGAAAATCCTCGTAATTTTTGCGGACCGACGCGAAGCGGTCCATAATGCGCTTGTTTAATTCCTCCTTCGGCAGGCCGGCGCCCTGCGCGTAGAAATCGTTGTTGTCGCGGATCCATTTGTCCACCTCGGCGGACGCCGCGTCGTCGTCGGCCATCAACTGCTGCAACTCCCGCTCTGCCGGGTCGTTCACGTCCGCCACGGCCACAGAAATGCCGGTATGCTGCTGAACCAGGTTGCTAACGGCCAGCGGCTGGTTCGTGGCCAGCACCGCGCCGACCAGGCCGATGAGGAGATCATTCACGCGGGTAAAATAGCACTAGAAAGACACGAGTCGAGGCGTGTTGTTTTGAAATTTTTCCTCAAACCTCCTTCACCACGCCCCAATAAACATCCAGCCGTTTGCCGAGATACAACTTCACGGCCTGGACCAGCACGGATGCTTCAAGCTGCTGGCCGCGCGCGACGAGGTCCTTGAGCGCCATGCCGGGCCGTGTGTGAAACGCGCCCTGCGCGATGATCGGGCCTTCGTCCAGCCGCATGGAGACGAAATGCGCCGTGACGCCGACGATCTTCACACCGCCTTCATACGCCTGCCGGTAGGCCTGCGGGCCGGGAAAACTCGGCAACAGCGACGGATGGATGTTGATGATCTTGTTCTTGTAGCGCCAGACGAAGTTCGGCGACAAAATTTTCATGAAGCGCGCCAGCACGATGAAATCAATTTCGTGCTCCTCGATCAGTTGCAGCGCGCGGTTTTCGGCCTGCGCACGATCATTCCAGTTGATGTGCGCGAACGGCAGCTTGAATTTTTTGGCGCGCGGCGCGAAGTCGTCATAGTTGCCGATGACGAGCGCGGGTTCGGCCTTCAACTTGGCCGCCATGAGCGCGTCGAAACAGTGCGTCTCCTTCGTGACCATGATGGCGAAGCGCTGACGGCGTTTCGGGTCGGTCAGGCGCAACTTGATTTCCATACCAAGCGCTTTGGCATGCGTGTCCAATCCGGCGCGGAGCGCGTCTGGCTTCAGGTCGCTGCTTTTCCACGAAGCCTGGAGCGTCATGCTGAACTGGCCGCGCGTGACCTGCTCTTCCAGCGCCTCGATGTTGGCGTGCTGCTCAAACAGGAAATTCGTGACACGGGCGATGACGCCGGTCTTGTCGCGGCCGATGACGGTGATGGTGGCGAATTGCTTCATTTGGACACGAATAAACAGAAATGGCCGCGAATTCAAAAGAATTCAGTGTTGGCTTTGGTTCCAGTGGGACCGGTTGACATCCGTTCGTGATTGAATTTGTTGTCATTTTCTGCAACTTTTCGCGGCTCCGGTTGTTGAAACATGGGTAACGAATGGCATTTAATTCGGTAAAAAATCTCGTCGCGACGGTCGCCGAAGCGTCGCCGGCCCAGTTTAACGACTGGCAGAAGACGTGGCGCGCGGCGGTGGACGGCGGCTCGGCCGAACCGCTGCTGACGTTCGTCGCGCGCGAACGCGGCGTGGCCGAGGACGTTTTCTTGCAGCGGCTCGCGGCAGCGCTCGGCTGGCCGTATCTGGAGCTGCCGAAACTTTCCATCGCGACCGAGGCGCGGAACAAGCTTTCCACGAAAATCGCGTTTCAATATTCCGTCCTGCCCACGGCCTTGGAGAACGGCACGTTGCAGGTCGTCGTGAGCGATCCGTTCGACGCAGCAATGATGAACGCGGTGAAGTTCGACGCGCACATGCCGGTGCAGTTTGCGCTCGCGACGAAGGCGGAGATCGAGAAGGCGCTGAAAAAATATTACGGCGTCGGTGCCGAAACGCTCGACGAAATGGG
>CAZIFP010000313.1:0-3299 GCA_964538105.1 uncultured Bifidobacteriaceae bacterium | reverse complement strand
TGGACGTGATCAAAACGGCGGACTGGATCATTGACCTCGGCCCGGAAGGCGGTTCGGGCGGCGGCAAGATCGTGGCCGAAGGCCCGCCGGAAAAGATCGTTCACTGCGCCGCGAGCTTCACCGGGCATTATTTGAAAAGTGTTTTGGCGTGAGCGATTGAGATTTCCGCTTTTTTCAAGGCTTCGCGTCGTTTAGATTCAGCGCATGGCATTTCTGCGGCAATGGCTCCTGATCCTGTTCGCGCTCGGTTTGGGCGGCGGACAAATCATGGCCGCCGGCGGGCGTGAAAACCGCGCTTACGCGGCGGCGGCGGCGGTGTTCCAGGACGGGATGTATGGCCGCGCGGAAACGGCGTTCGCCCAGTTCGTCGAAAAATATCCCAAGTCCGAACGCGTCGGCGAAGCCATCCTGCTCCAGGCCCAGGCGGAAATAAAACTTGGCGATTTCACCAACGCCGTCGCACGGCTCGCCAATCCGGACAATCAGGCCAGGGCCGGTTCGCTGGCTGACGAATATGTTTATTGGACCGGCGAGGCGCAATTTCAAAGCGCCGATTACTCGGCGGCGGCGGAGACCTGGATCGCGCTGGCGCAAAAATTTCCGGAATCGCGGCGGCGGCTGGAGGCGATCGTGGATGTGGCATCGGCATACAAAGAGCTGGCCGAGTGGCAGCAAACGGTCGCCTTGCTGGGAACGACGAACGGCGTATTTCAGCGCTTGGCACAGGCCGACCCGGACGGCGAACTGGTGGCGGGCGGGAAGTTATTTCTGGCGCAGGCCAAGTTTGCGCTGAAGGATTTTTCCGGTGCGGCTGCAATTTTGGAACCGCTGCTCGATTCGCCGGCGCTCAAGCCGGAACTGCGCCGGCAATGCGGTTTGCTGCTTTATCAGGTCAAAGTCACGGCGAATGAGTTGGCCGCGGCGCTGGCGGTCACGACCAATCTGCTGCAAATTGCGCAGCTTGAAACAAATGCCATCTGGCGCGCCGAAAGCTTGGCCTTGCGCGCCGGGGCGCTGGAACAGCTCGGCCGCACCAACGACGCGATTGCGGCGTATCAGGAAAATGCAAATGTCACGAACACGCCGCCGGACCAGCAGCGCGAGGCGATCCTGAAAATCGCCCGGCTGGCGGCGGCGCAAAACGACTTCACCAATGCCACGGCGTATCTGGAAAGATATTTGGCGCAGTTCACCAATTCGCCGGCGCTGGACGCCACGCTGCTGATGCTGGGCGAGCTGCGCTTGAAACATTTCACGAAACAGCCGGCGGCGACGAACGAGCTGGCCGGGGCGCTGGCGCGATTTGACCAATTCATCGGCACGTTCACGAACAGTCCGCTGCTAGGCAAGGCCTGTCTGGACCGCGGCTGGTGCGGCTGGCTGGCGGCAAAATCCGCCGAGGCTTCCGGCGACGTCATCACCGCCGCGCAAAATTACACCAACAGCTACGAGGATTTCAAAACTGCGGCGCAGAAAATCGCCGCGCTGAACCAGCCGCCGTCGGAGGATCTGCTGGTGGCGTGGTTCAAGATGGGCGACGTGCAGTTCGCGCTGGGGGATTTCACGAACGCGCTGGAAAATTACCGCGCGGTGCTGGACAGCCTTGAATTGTTTCCGGAGGCGAGTGCGACGCTCGGCGATGCGGCGCTGTATCAAGGGTTGCGCGCCAGCGTGAAAATGAACGACATGGCGGATGCGACGAACCTGCTGGCGCAACTGCTGGGGAAATTTCCCACCGGCGCGCTGGCCCAGGGCGGCGCGCTGCTGGTCGCGGAAAGCCAGACGGATATGACCCAGCCGGCGAACGCGCGGGCGTTGCTGGAAAATTTTGAAGTGACCTTTGCCAATTCGTCGTTGCGTCCGCAGGCGGAGCTGGCCATCGCGCGCACCTACGAACGGGAGCAAGACTGGCCCGCCGCCATCACGAATTACACCACCTGGTTGAAAAATTTCCCGACCAACGACTTGCGTTTGCGCGCCCAGGCCGGTTATTCGCTGGCGCAGGCGAGTTTTCAGGCGGGCGATGAAACGAACGCGTTCATGCAGTTCACCAATTTCGTGGCGCAGTTCCCGACGAACGAGCTCGCGCCGCTGGCGCAATGGTGGGTGGCCGACCATTTTTTCCGCGCGGGCGATTTTGAGAACGCCGAAAGAAATTACAAACCCATTTTTCAAAACACCAACTGGCAGGGTTCCCCGTTGGCGAACCGGACCAATCTGTTTTATCCGGCCCAGATGATGGCCGGGCGTGCCGCCGTAGCGAGGCTGGATTACACGGGGGCCATCCGCGATTATTTCACCAAACTGGAGGCGGACACGAACTGTCTGCTGGAGCTGCGGGTGCAGGCGACCTTTGCACACGGCGACGCGCTGATGCGGTCGGATTCGGCCGATACGAACAACCCGCTGGCGAATTTCGGGCTGGCTACGAACGAATTTTTTCAGGTCGCCCAGTTGTATCCGACGAATGAACTCGGCCTGCTCGCGCTGTTCTACATCGGCGAGTGCAATGTCCAGCTGACCAATTATGACGTTGCGACCAACGCCTATGCGCTGGTTTTCAATTCGCCGTTCGCCGGCCTTTACGCGCGCAGCCAGGCGCAGATCGGGTTTGGCATTGCGCTGCAAACAAAGGCGGCCTTGGCGGCCGGTGCCGGCCAGAACGCGCTGCTGAACGAGGCGCTGGACAATTATCTGGCCGTGTTCAACGGCCTGAATCTGCGCGACGACGAGCAGCCGGAGCCGTTCTGGCTGAGAAAAGCTGGATTGCAAGCCGCACCTTTGATCGGGTTGTTGAATGACCCGAAGACAGAACGGAACTTTTATGTCCGGCTGGAAACCAAACTGCCGCAACTGACGGACATGATCGAAAAAAAGATCGCCGTCCTGCCGCCGGAGAAAAAATAACACGCCGTTTGACATGCGCAGCGGGCAAGCCTAGCTTGAACTGCCTGAATCATGACTGAAACAACTTCAACCGAAACCATCGTCGGACTCACCGAACGCGCCGCGCAAGAATGTCAATCACTGCTGTCCCAGCCGGAGAATGCGGGAAAACATTTTCGCGTTTTCGTGGAACAGGGCGGCTGTTCCGGGATGCAATACGGCATGGTTTTCGACGAAAAACGCGACGGCGACCTGGCTGCCCAGCAGCACGGCGTGGAAGTTCTGGTGGATGCCATCAGCGCGCAATACCTGCGCGGCACCGTGGTGGATTTCAGCGATGCGCTGACCGGCGGCGGCTTCAAAATCACCAACCCGAACGCGAAGGAAAGCTGCGGCTGCGGCAAATCCTTCAA
>CAZIFP010000312.1:0-3300 GCA_964538105.1 uncultured Bifidobacteriaceae bacterium | reverse complement strand
ACACCGCTTCCGGCGCGCCCTTGGTCAACAGCTGGCGCACGCCGTCCGGGCCTTCCACCACCACCGACATCATGCGGCGCGAGAAATCGAACGGGATTTCATCCGCCTTGGTGTATTTGTCCACCGAAAGCTCGTGGTGCAGTTCCGTGTATTTCAGCACGGCGCGGTCGAGCACGTTTTTCAGGCCGGTCTGGAAATGGCTGATGAGATAGGCGTCGCGCAGAACCTCGGCGCTTTCGTTTTTGAAAACGTCGCAATGGATTTCGAGGATGACATGGTCAATCGTCAGCGTGCCCGTCTTGTCGGTGCAGAGCACGTCCATCGCGCCGAAGTTCTGGATGGAATGCAGCCGCTTGACGATGACTTTTTTCTTCGACATCGCGAGCGCGCCCTTGGACAGACAGACCGAAACGATCATTGGCAGCATTTCCGGCGTCAGCCCGACGGCGACGGCGAGCGAGAAGAAAAACGCCTGGCCCCAGTTGTGCTTGGTGAGGCCGTTGATGACAAAGACTAGCGGCACCATCACCGCCATGAACCGCAGCATGAGCCAGGTGAATTTTTTGATGCCCTTGTCAAACGCCGTTTCCACCTGCTGGCCGGCCAGGCTGCCAGCGAGTTTGCCGAAATACGTCTGCGCGCCCGTGACGACGATGACTGCCGTGGCCGCGCCGCTTTCCACGCTGGTGCCGAGAAAACAGAGGTTGGTGTGTTCGATCGAGGAGACATTCGTGCGCTGGTCACGGGCATCCGTTTTTTCCACCGGCATGGATTCGCCGGTGAGCGTGGCCTGGATGATGAACAGATCCTTCGCTGCGATCAGCCGGACGTCGCCGGGAATCATGTCGCCGGCGGAAAGCTTCACCACGTCGCCGGGCACAAGGTCTTTGAGCGGAATTTCCTTCGGCTGGCCGTCGCGCAACGCCGTGGCGGTGACTTTGATCATCGCCTTGAGCTTGGTGGCGGCGTTGTCGGCCTTCGTTTCCTGGATGAAACGCAGCGAGATGCCCAGCACCACCATCAACACCATCAGGACGCCGCCGGCAATATCCGAGGGCTCGCCTGCCGTGGCAAAAGTGATGATGGCCAGCACCGACAGCAAAATCACCAGTGGATTGCGCATGGCGGCATAAAGCCGTTGCAGCCAGCCGTGATGTTTTTCTTCCGCGACCTGGTTGGGGCCGAACACTTCCAGCCGCTCCGCCGCTTCTTCATCGGTCAAGCCGTTGGCCGAAGTGTTGAGCCGTTGGAGAATTTCGGCGGTTTCACTGGTCGCCGCGTCGCGCACCAGATCGGCAGTTTGCTGGCCCTGGACTTTTGTTTCGGCAGGCATATTTTTAGAGATTTAGACGGCGTATCTTTTCAAAACGGTGAGCAGCGAATTCAACTCGCGCCGCCCTTCCGATTGGTTCGTGGTGCTTTCGATATATTCATGCAAACGGGACTCGATCATTTCTTCGCTGAACGATTTCAACGCCCGGCGCGCGGAGACGACCTGCATCAGCACATCCGAACAGTCGGTGTCAGCCTCCACCATTTTTTCAATGGCTTCAATCTGCCCTTTGATCCGGCGCAGGCGGACAACGAGAGCTCTCTTTTCCAACCCGGGGCGGACATGTTTTGCTTTCATGACAAAAGATTTAACATTTTTCATCGCGTCCGCCACTTTTAAAACGACGCTTGACGCAGCATGGGGGGTAGGGGTATATGGCAACGTGCATTTTGTCAACAACGCTTTGTCCCGGCGGGCTAAAAGTCACCCAATTGTCACGCTGCTTGCATTGGTTGCAGTCATCCTGCCAGCGGCGGCGGAAGTTGCCACCAATTCCGCGGCCGGCGAACAGGATTGGAACTTCCACGGTCAAAACACCGACATCGTGCAGGGCTATCCCGGATTTTCCTCGCAGTATTCCGGGCCGAACAGCCTGCCCAACGGCGGTCAGACGCGCGAAACGGTTTCGCTGGATTTGATGGCCGGTGTCCGCCTGTGGCGCGGAGCCGAGGCGCACATTGACGGCATGATGTGGCAGGGCTATGGCGTGAACAACGCGCTCGGCGTGGAGGGTTTCCCCAATGGCGAAGCTTTTCGTCTCGGCACCGGGGATCCCAACGGCGCCATCACGCGCCTGTTCATCCGCCAGACCATCGGCCTGGGCGGTGAACAGGAGGACGTGCCTGACGACGAACTCACGCTGGCCGGGAAACAGGACATTTCCCGGATCACGATCACCGTCGGCCGGTTCAGCGCCAAGGATATTTTCGACAACAACGCCTACGCGAACGACCCGCGCACGCAGTTCATGAACTGGGCGTTGATGGCCAACGAAGCCTGGGATTATCCGGCGGATGCCATTGGCTATACCACCGGCATTGCCCTGGAATTGAACCAGCCGGACTGGACGTTGCGCTACGGATTTTTCCAGGTGCCGCGCTACTCGAATTCTCTGACCGCCGAAGACCGGATTTTCAAATGGCCGTATGACAATTCGGCGCAGGACGGACCGCTCTTGGACACCTGGGCAATGGTGACGGAATTTGAGCGCCGTTTTATCATCAAGGATCATCCGGGGACAATCCGGTTTCTGGCCTATCTGAACCGCGCCAACATGGGCAGCTATCAGGACGCGGTTGACAATGCCACGCCCACCAGCCCAGCCGACATCACAGCCTCGGCCGCCTATCGCTACAAATACGGTTTCGGTTTGAACCTCGAACAGGAAATCGCAAAAAACATCGGCGTCTTTTCCCGCCTCGGCTGGAGCGACGGACAAAACCAGGCATGGATGTTCAGCGACGTGGATTACACGGCGACGGCGGGCATCAGCGTCAAAGGCGAAAGCTGGCACCGGCCCGACGACACATTTGGTTTGGCTGGCGTGGCCAACGGCATTTCGCAGGTGCATCAGGAATTTTTCGAGGCCGGCGGCACGGGCATTCTGGCGGGCGACGGCAACTTGAATTACGGCTGGGAAAAGATTTTGGAAACCTATTACGACTGCCAGATTTGGAAAACCATCCATGCCGCTCTGGATTACCAGTTCGTGGACAACCCGGCCTTTAACAACGCTCGCGGCCCGGTTTCCGTCTTCGGCGCACGGCTGCACTGGGAGTTTTGAAAAGCAGACGACAGATTGAAACTAAACTGTCTCTTTTTGATCACCTCCCATCGGTAAAAGGGCAAAAACCGCGAATTTAAGCGTTTTTGTCGTAGAAACCACCATTCTGACGATCGTCAGCGTGGCAATCACTATAGCATTTCATATTGACATTGGGACACATGGTGATAGGATTGAGGGCATG
>CAZIFP010000311.1:0-3309 GCA_964538105.1 uncultured Bifidobacteriaceae bacterium | reverse complement strand
GACAAATACGCGCTGCTGCCCAGCGGTGCGAGCATGGGCGACGGCTACGGCCCGATGCTCGTCGCGAAACAGAAATTTTCGCGCGATGAAATTGCCAAGAAAAAAATCGCCGTGCCCGGCACCATGACCAGCGCTTTCCTCGCCTTGCAACTCTGGCTCGGCAAACCGGCCAAGGAATTCAATTACGTCGTCGTGCCGTTCGACCAGATTTTCACCGCCGTGAAAAATGGAACTGCCGATATCGGTTTGATTATTCACGAAGGCCAGCTCACCTTCCAAAATGAAAAATTGGTTTTGTGCGAAGACCTCGGCGTCTGGTGGGGCAAACAAAACGACGGTTTGCCCCTGCCACTCGGCGGCAATGTCATCCACAAAAAATTCGCGCCCGCCACGCGCAAGCAGATTTCCGACACGCTGACAGCGAGCATCCAGTTCAGCCTCGATCACCGCCCGGAAGCCGTGCAGCACGCGCTGCAATACGCCCGCGACATGGGCCGTGAGCTCGCCGACAAATTCGTCGGCATGTATGTGAACCACTGGACGCTCGATTACGGCGAACGCGGCCGCGAATCCATCCGACAGTTTCTCGGCCAGGCCTTCGAGCGCGAACTTATTCCGCACCGGCAGGAACTGGAATTTGTCGTCTGAAGGATCGAGCAAAATGATTTTGCCTGGACACAGCGGCGGCGCGATTCCAGAAACGAAGCCTGTCCACTTAAGGGTGAGACCTGTTGTTTTGAGCCTGCTATTGGCCTTGTTGACGTTGATTGTCTTCTGGCCCGTTACCCGATGCGGGTTCATAAATTACGACGACCCGGATTATTTCACGTCCAACCCGCACGTTTCATCGGGCCTGACATCAGCAAATGTTGTCTGGGCATTTACGTCCGGCCATGCGAGCAACTGGCATCCGCTGACGTGGCTGTCCCTGATGCTCGACGCGGAATTGTCCGGCCCAAGCGCCGCCGGACCGCATTTCACAAATCTGCTTTTCCACGCGGCCAACGCAGCGCTGCTTTTTCTGCTGTTTTGGAAATTAACCGCGACAATCTGGCGGAGTGCATTTGTGGCCGCGCTGTTTGCCTTGCATCCGTTGCACATCGAATCGGTGGCGTGGATTGCAGAACGCAAAGACGTTTTAAGCACATTCTTCGCATTGCTCACGCTCTTGTGTTACGCGCGCTACGTAAAAGAAAATCACCGTCGCAGTTTGGGATTCGCCCTGTGTTTTTTTACGCTCGGCCTGATGTCAAAACCGATGCTGGTGACGCTGCCATTTGTAATGTTGCTGCTGGACTGGTGGCCGTTGCAAAGAACTTCAAATTTCCAGCACTTGTTCATGGAAAAAACCCCGTTCTTCCTGTTGAGCCTTGTTTCCTGCGTCATCACATTGGTCGTGCAGCAAAAGAGCGGAGCCGTCGCGGCGCTGGTAAAATTTCCCATGTCCGGCCGGATTGAAAACACCTTTGTCTCCTACGCGCGTTATTTGGGCAAGACCTTCTGGCCCGACCCGCTGGCCATTCCTTATCCGCATCCGGGGCATTGGCCGTTGCCGCTCGTAGTTTATTCCGTGGCGCTGATCATTGGCCTGTCAGCCATTTCGGTTTTATTTGCCCGCAAATTCCCCTTTGTGTTCACCGGCTGGTTTTGGTTTGTCGGAACATTGATTCCCGTCATCGGCTTGGTTCAGGTCGGCGATGCGGCGATGGCTGACCGTTACACATATTTTCCTCTGATCGGCATATTCATCGTTTTTGTCTGGGGCATGAAGGAAATGTGTGTGAGCTGGCGTTTGCCAAAACCTGCAGCCGTTTTCTTTGCAATAATCATTCTGTCTCTGGCCGCCGTGCAAACCCGGAGCCAGCTCGCCTATTGGCAGAACAGCGGGACGCTTTTCCGCCACACGTTGGCGGTGACGAGCAACAATTATGTTGCCTGGAATGACCTTGGCACTTACCTGTCCAGCCAGGGACAAGTTCCGGAAGCGATGGACTGCTTCCAGAAATCGTTGCAGATCCATCCGGACAACGCCGATACCTTGTATAATATGGGCAACGCCCTTGTCAGGATGGGTAAAATTGACGAAGCCATAACCAATTACCGGCGGGCGCTGGAAATTGATCCGAGCCACGCCGACGCCCTCGCGAATCTTGGCTTGGCATTGTCGGCCAAAATGCAATTTGACGAGGCGGTCCCATGTTTCGAGCAGGCGTTGAAATTGGATCCGGATTCCGCCGCCGCGCACAACAATCTCGCCACCGCCCTTTTCACCGAACACCGGTTTGCTGATGCCGCGCAACATTACCGTGAAGCCATCCGCCTTGCGCCCGGCAACCCGCAGATTTACGCCAATCTCGGCGACACCATGGTCAGGCTAGGGCAACCTGCCGAAGCAGTGCAAAATTACGAGCTGGCGTTGCGGCTCAATCCTGACGACGCCAAAACGAAGGCGAAATTGCAGGCACTGGGTGTCCAGGTTCCAGATTGAAAAAACCGTGTTGCATCGGTGGAAATTGGAATTCGTAGTTTAAGCCCGGCGAATCGCACCATCTGGATTCATTCTGGCTATGAGCGGAAAAATGTCCCGTTGCAGGCAAAATGCCACGTCATCGCACAATGCGGGGATCGCCAGCAAACGCTGGCCATTTTGTGAATTGCCAATCGCCGCCTTCAAATTCGATCTCGCCTGCGCGTAGGCGCGTCGCGCTATTTCCGTCGAGTTCGACAATGTCGCCGCGGATTTGCCGTCCAAAAGAATTTCGCAAAATGCGCCTGCCGCAAAAATGTCTTCATCCGCCGGGTTTTCACCCGTCCCGGCGCAGACGAGCAGAATGATTTCAGCTTTTTCCCGACGCAGGGATTCCGCCGTCGCGCTCAAGTTCAAAAACGACGACGCCAGAATCGTTTTCGCGCCGACGCAGGCGCGCAGGGCGCGCGTGCCGTTCGTGGTGGTGGAAACAATGGTTTTGCCGCGCACTTTTTCCGGCGTGAATTCGCGCGGCGAATTACCGAGGTCGAAATCAATGTCACTGTGGGACAGGCTTCCAGCCTGTTCTGGACAGGCAAGATGCCTGTCACATTTCTGCGCCGCGCGAATTCTCATGCCGTTGCGTTCGCCGGCCAGCAAAATAACTTCCGACTTCTGACTTCCAACTTCTGACTTCTTAAAGGCTAGCGCCTCGGCGATTTCGCTGACGGGGATGATGGCTTTGGCGCCGTGGTGCAGCGCGGTCACAAACGTGCTGGTCGCGCGGAGCACGTCGAACACGACGCACGCGGTCGCGCGCAAATCGCGTTGGGCGAGCGCGG
>CAZIFP010000310.1:0-3315 GCA_964538105.1 uncultured Bifidobacteriaceae bacterium | reverse complement strand
AAGCCCGGCCAGTTCGCCGTGCTCGGCCTGCCCGGCTCCGCCCCGCGCGTGCCGGGAGCGGAAAGCGAAACGCCCGCGCCCGACGCCGACAAGCTCATCCGCCGCGCCTACAGCATCGCGTCCGCCAGCGTGGAACGGCGCTATGTCGAATTTTACATCACGCTGATCACCAGCGGCGGGCTGACACCGCGCCTGTTCGCATTGAAACACGGCAGCAAGGTTTTTCTGGGACCGAAAGCCAGCGGCGTTTTCACGCTCGACCGCACGCCGCCCGGCAAAACCGCCGTCCTCATTGCCACCGGCACCGGCCTCGCGCCTTACGTCTCCATGTTGCGGACGATTTTGACGACTGAAACGGAACGCAAGTTCGTCGTCCTGCACGGCGCGCGTTACAGTTGGGATCTTGGCTATCGCGGCGAACTCGAAACTTTGGCCCGACTGCGGCCGAACTTCACCTACATCCCGAGCATCACGCGGCCCGACCAGGACCAGCATTTTCTTGGACGCATCGGGCGGATTCAGGCGATTCTGGAACAGGGCGCGCTGGACAAGGACGCCGGCGTGAAGCTCGACCCGGAACACGCCGATGTTTTCCTCTGCGGCAACCCGGAAATGATCAAGATTGTTTCCGCCATGCTGGAAACCAAAGGGTTCAAGCGCGGTGACAGCAAAAATCCCGGCAACATCCACGTCGAAGAATATTGGTGAGCCATGCTGACTGAATTGACAAGGCACGACGCCGAATTCTAATTTGTTTTTTTGCGGCAACGGTTTCGCGGCAATCTCAAACTACCTGCTTCAATAAATTTTCGCTTGACTCATTTTTTAGTAACAGCTACCTTTACATAAAAAGGTAGCTTTTTTCGTATTTAAGCAATGAGCGTGAATGAGAAATTTTCGGCGATGCGGAAGGGGATGCTTGAGTTCCTCCTGCTCCAGATCATCGCGGCGGACAGGGTGTATGTGGCGGACATCTTGAAACAGTTGAGCGCGACCGAATTCACCACCCAGGAAGGCACGCTGTATCCGCTGTTGAGCAAGATGCGCCGCGAAGGGCTGCTCGATTACGAGTGGAAGGAGTCCGAAACCGGCCCGCCCCGCAAATATTACGAACTCACCGCGAAAGGCCGGGAGCAACTGCGCGAAACTCTGGAGTATTGGGGCAAAATCAACGGAACCGTAAAAAAACTAGGACAAAAATAAACCGGAGACATCACCATGAACAAAGTCATCACGATCAACCTGGACGGCACGGCGTATCAACTCGAAGAAGGCGGTTATGATGTTCTGCACGCCTATCTGGAATCCGCCGCCACGCGGCTACAGGCAAATCCCGACCGGGACGAAATTCTTTCGGACATCGAACGGGCCATCGCAGAAAAATTTCGCTCGCTGCTGGGCAGTCACAAGACGGTGGTGGCAACCAAAGAGGTTGCCGTCGTTCTTGCAGAGATGGGTCCAATCGAAGCAGAACCGGACACATCCGAAAACAAATGCGAAAGCACCGCGAGCGAATCCACCAAAGCTGAAGAAAAACAAGCGCCAGGCGGCGGCGGAAAACCAAAACGGCTTTATCGGATTTCTGAAGGCGCAATGGCTGCCGGTGTCTGCAACGGGATCGCCGCCTACATGAACGTTGATCCGACCCTCGTGCGGCTGGCCTTCGTGCTTCTGACGATTTTATGGGGCACAGGCGTGCTCGTCTATCTGGTGATGGCAATTGTGGTGCCCGAGGCGCGTTCGCCGGAAGAAAAAGCGGCGGCGTCCGGCAATCCGCCGACGGCGCAGGAGTTCATCCGCCGCGCGAAGGCGGGTTATTACGAGGCGATGAAAGGTTTTCCTGACCGCAATGCGCGTCGCGAATGGAAGCGCCGGTTCAAACGGGACATGCGCGCGAACGCGGATCAGTGGCGTTATAACTGGCACAGTTATTGGGCCGAACATGCCCCGGTTCATCCCGGCGCGGGCTTCGCCCTGCCCCTGCTTTCGTTGCTGCACGGCACGATGACAATTTTGTGGGTTTGCACCATAGTCTCGCTGCTGACCACCGGCACTTTTTTTGGACTGGCGCTGCCGGCGAACGTGCCGGTATGGGCCGCAGCACTGCTGTTATTCATTGCCTACGGCATGGTATCGTGTCCGCTCAAACTGGCCCGCCGCGCCTGTTATCGCGGTTTGGGACAACCAAGCTGGATATGGTCCTTCGTGTTTCTTCTGGACGCGGTGGTCTGGGTTGGAATTGTCGCCGCCCTCGTCTTGTTGGCCGTGCATTATTTCCCGGAGTTACGCGAAGCGATTCACAATCTTCCATCGGTGGCGCATCAAGCCGCTGACGACATCCAGACTTGGTGGAAGGGAAAGTAAACCCGGGATCGGGCAGACTTATTACACTATTTCCTCTGCTCTGCTTCAATTCCGGCAAACAAACTTTCCAAATTATTCAGCGGTGCGCCGCGTTTCGGATTCAAAACCTGGCGCAGATAATCCACGGCCTCGGTCAGGTTGCGGACGGATTTGGGGAACATCGCGCCGGAGGCGTTGGCGTGGCCGCCGCCCTGAAATTTCTCCGCCACTTTGAGCGCCTCGCCGTTGCGGCTGCGGAAGCTGGCGATGACGATGTTGTTCGCGCGCTTGAACAGCGTGACCAGCACGGGAAATTTCACCGCCTGCCGTTCGAGCAGTTGATGCACGATGAGATTGTTGTTGCCGACCACGGTGTCCACGTAGCCGACGGCTGCGCTGATTTCGGTAACGTGATTTTTGCTCCACTCGAAACCGAGCGGATCTTCGATACGGCGTTTCACGGCCATGACCTCGAGCAGCGGATGATCCAGCAGCTTCTCGACGTCGCCACCGATGAGCGCGTGCAAGTTCCAGAACTGATAATTTTTGACGAGATTCGCGTAGTCGCCGGCCAGCTCGAAATCCGGGTCGTTCTCCAGAAACAAATCCGCGACGTTGTTAAGGTGTGCGATCCGGGCCAGCGCGGGCGAGTCGAGGCCGTTGCGCACGCAAAGTTCATAGCAGAGCAGCCCGGCGGACTTGGTCACGTCGTGGATGAGGTGCGCGCTCTTAGGCGTGGAGTCGGTGACGTGATGATCAATGATAACCCATTGCTCCTTGTCGAGGCGCGGTTCGTAGGTAAAGTCCGTCACCCACGCGGCCTTCTCACGCAACTCGCGCTGCTTCCAATAATTGTAATGATACGCCTCCAGCGGCACGTCGCGGTGGTAAAGGTGCTTCGCGAGCTTTTGCAGCATCAGGCCCGCCACCAAACCGTCGAGATCGCTCTCGTGGGTGAAAATCACATCCGGC
>CAZIFP010000309.1:0-3321 GCA_964538105.1 uncultured Bifidobacteriaceae bacterium | reverse complement strand
CAGCGCGCCGGGCTGGAAGTCATGGGCGGCTTCATCGTGGGCTTCGACAGCGACCAGAAGGACATCTTCAAGCGGCAGTTCGAATTCATCCAGCGCTCCGGCGTGGCGACGGCGATGGTGGGCCTGCTCACCGCGCTGCCGCAGACGCGCCTCTGGCAGCGGTTGAAAACCGAAGGCCGACTTGAAGTCGAGAGTTCCGGCAACAACTTGGACTCGGAATTAAACTTCAAGCCCAAGCTGAACCGCGAGTTTTTGCAAAACGGCTACCGTGAGCTGGTGAAGAAACTTTACGAGCCGGGCAATTATTACCGGCGCATCCGCACGTTTCTCAAGAGCCACCGTCCGTCCGGCCCGCGCCGGCGGCTGTCGCGCGCCGACTTTTTTGCGTTCCTGAAATCCTTCTGGGTGCTGGGCGTCTGGCATCGCGGCCGTGTGGGATATTGGCGGCTGTTTGTGGGCACGCTGCTCCGGCGGCCGCGCCAGTTCCCGCACGCCATCGAACTCGCCATCCTCGGCTACCATTTCCGCCGCGTGGCCAAATCGCTTTGAATTGGCAAAGTGACGGAAGCGAATCGGCTGCAAAATTTCAGCGGCCAAACTCCTTCTTCGCCGTTTCAAGCCCGCGTTCGTAGGCGGCGATGAGCTTGTCCCACGCGGCATTGGCGGCGGCGTCAATTTCCTGCCGTGCCGGGTCGGCGTCGAACCACTTTACGCTGCGGGCGATGCCGTCGCGGAATCGCGTGGTGGCGACGAAGTCCGGCACGAAGCGCTTGATCTTGGTGTTGTCGAACACCGCGGAGTGCGCCTTGTCGCCGTGCAGGCCGCCGGCAAATTCCGGCAGGCAGGCGGTGATGAAATCCGACGCAATATGGACGAGCTTCGGTTTCGGCGCGCCCGCCGCCTCCGCCACGGTTTCGTAAATCTGGTTCCACGTCAGCGCCTCGTCCGAGGTGATGTGAAATGCGTGACCGATGGCACCGCGATGCCCGAGCAGACCGACCAGTCCTTTCGCGAAATCCGTGTTGTGCGTCATCGTCCAGAGCGAAGTGCCGTCGCCGGGCACGATCACCGGCTGGCCGCGCCGCAAACGGTCCACGGCGGTGAAACTTTTCGGGCAGTTCACCGGCACCGTGATGCGCTTTTCGTCGTAGGTCCACGACGGGCGGATGATCGTC
The DNA here is from genome assembly GCA_964538105.1 of uncultured Bifidobacteriaceae bacterium. GTDB lineage: Bacteria > Verrucomicrobiota > Verrucomicrobiia > Limisphaerales > UBA11358 > UBA11358. Next base: position 2,146 of record CAZIFP010000309.1, on the reverse strand, counting down.
GCCGGAAAATTTTCCTCGCGCAGCGCGCGTAACAGCCGTTCCTCGCACGCGATCTTGTTCCGCGAATAGTCCCAGAACGGATTCACCAGCGGCGTGGATTCGGTGATGGGGAAACTTGCGAGCGGTTTCTGGTAGGCGCTGGCCGAGCTGATGAAGATGAATTGCTCCGTGCGCCCGCGAAACAACGCGATGCGCTGCTCCAGTTCCACTGGCGTGAATGCGATGTAATCCACGACCGCATCCCATTTTTCATTTCCGAGCGCCGTCGCCATTGCCGTCGCATCACTGATGTCTGCCGTGATTTGCCGCGCGCCGGGCCAGGCCGGCCGGTTGCCGCGGTTGAGCAGGGTGAGTTCAAAGCCGCGCGCCAGCGCCAGTTGTGCGCAGGCCGAGCTGATGGTGCCGGTGCCGCCGATAAAAAGAATTTTCATGGTTCGTGATTCCAGGATGATTTAGCGCCCTGAAGCTAACGCGAGCGGCGCACGTTGCCGATAAAAAATTGAGTGGCGTGGCCAATGAATTCAAGAACGAATGTGCCCTTCGCTTGCTTCGGCGCGGCGGGCGTGGCTTAATTGGTTTAGCATTTGATGAGCAAATCCAAATCACAATGGGATTTTGGCGAGCTGTTTCCACTGGAACAGACGCGCAAGGTTTTGTCGGTGTCGGAACTGACGACGCAAATACGTTCGTTGCTGGAAAAACAGATCGGCCAGATTTGGGTCGGCGGCGAGGTAACCAACCTGCGGGCGCAAAGTTCCGGCCACATTTATTTTACACTCAAGGACGCGACGGCGCAATTGAACTGCGTGTTGTTCAGCCGCGAGAAAGTTCCGCACCGTGACCTACTGGCGGACGGCCAGAAGGTTTTGCTCCAAGGCGACGTGACGGTTTACGAGGCGCGCGGGCAATATCAACTCATCGTGCGCGCGGTGGAGTTGCAGGGTGTCGGCGCGCTGCAAATCGCGTTCGAGAAACTCAAGCTGAAGCTCGCGGCCGAAGGTTTGTTCGCGCCGGAACGGAAACGGCCGCTGCCGGAATTTCCGCAGCGCATCGGTCTCGTGACCTCACCCACCGGCGCGGCGATTCGCGACGTGCTGCATGTAATCCAGCGGCGGGATCCGGCGCTGGAAATCATCCTCGCGCCGTGCCGCGTGCAAGGCGATGGTGCGGCGAAGGAAATCGCGGAAGCGATTCGGTTTCTCAATGAATTCGGAATTCGGAATTCGGAATTCGGAATTGATTTGATTCTCATCACTCGCGGCGGCGGCTCGATGGAGGATTTGTGGGCATTCAACGAGGAAGCCGTGGCGCGGGCGATTTTTGAGTCGGCGATCCCCGTCGTCTCGGCGGTCGGGCATGAGATTGATTTCACCATCGCCGATTTTGTGGCGGATATGCGCGTGGCGACGCCGAGCGCGGCGGCGGAAGTCATCACGGAAGGTGTCTTTGCCAGCCGCGAGTTCGTGAACGACGCGCCGGAATTGCTGCGGCGTGCGGTGCGGCGCGGACTGGACCGGGGAATTGAAAGTTTCGGTTCGCTTGCCGGCCGGTTGTCGCGCTTGCATCCCCGGCGGAGGCTGAACGATTCGTTGCAACGGCTGGATGATTTGCAATCAGGCCTGTTGCGCGGTTTGAAGACGACATCACGTTCGCGTGGTTTGATGTTCCAGAATCTCGCCGGCAGATTTTTGCGGGCGAAACCGTCGCTGGCCTTGAAAGTGCGGCGGGAATCCTTGCGCCAGTTGGAAAGGCGCCTGAATTCACTCGGCCCGGAACAGGTGCTCGCGCGCGGTTATTCCATCACGACGGACGCGGCGTCCGGGATGATTTTACGCTCAGCAGCCAAAGTTAAAGCCGGCCAGAAGGTGAAAACACGGTTGACAGACGGTGAGTTTTCCAGCCGCGTGGAACCGTGAACCCCTTTCTCCAAGCTGGACGCAGCCGGGGTTTTTCCTTATTTTTTTGCCATGTCAAAACCAGCCAGGGCCGGTGACGCGGCCAGGGGCAGCGTGCCGTTTGAAGAGGCCCTCAAGAAACTTGAAGGCATCGTTGACGCCATGGAGGCGGACGACCTGCCTTTGGAGACTTTGCTTGCCCGTTACGAGGAAGGCGCGCGGCTGGTCAAAATCTGCCAGGAAAAACTCGC
>CAZIFP010000308.1:0-3359 GCA_964538105.1 uncultured Bifidobacteriaceae bacterium | reverse complement strand
AATCGGCAGCGGCGCGTTGCGTCAATCGGTAACGCCCGCGGCTGGCTGCGTCTCCGGTTGCCGATGGCCCAACTATTTTCGTTGTCCACATTAAACTTTGCTCAAACATTATGCGATTCAACAGAAGCTTTTTCTTAACAACGTTGGTTGGGTTATTGCTGTGTGTGCGAGTCGGGCTGGCTTACGCCCAAACCTCCAATTCCGTCGTGCTCTTCATCGTGGATATGTCGGCGCAGGTCAAGGCAGGGACTTTTCTCCCGGGTGCGGAAGTTGATGTTCGAGGAACGTTCAATGGCTGGGGCACAAATGAATTGATCAACATTTCTGTCGGCGGAAATCCCAATCTTTACATAGGTGAATTTACCGATGCAGTGGATATTAATGGCGGCACGATCTACTACAAATATTTTGCCCCCTCTATTGGCACCGGTTGGGAAAGCACATACAACACTTTAAACCGGGCGGCGCGTCTTCCGGCCACAAGCGGTGACAGCGTGGCTTTGCCGACCGTGTTTTTTGACGATGCCGGTCCTCTGGTCACAAACGAGGTTGCTTTCAGCGTTAACATGGCCGAACAAATCAACCTTGGGCTTTTCGTTCAGGGCGTGGATGAGGTTTCGGTTCGGGGCGAATTAAACGGTTACGCCTTGGGAAGCGCGTTGACCAATGATCCTTCCATAATGACGACCAACAGTTCGAGCGTGGTGACCTCCAATGTTTATGTGGGAACCTTTACGAACATTTCCCCCATCAACGCGAATCAGAGCTTTAAGTTTTGGAACAGTGATTCTTTAAGCGAACAGTGGGAAAGTGTTGCCCCGGAAAATCAGGACGGATCAGTGGCCGGCAACCGTTATTATATCAACGGCAGCGGTAATCAGGTGCTGACGTTGGTTGATTTCGATGACACACCGCTTCAAATTGGTCCATCAAACACGGTAATTCTCAATGTCAGCGGGCAGGCAAACATTTGGGGCGCGGGTCATACCGGGCTGCCGTCCGGCACTGGTGGTGGTATCGGGCCACCCCTGATACATTTTCAATCCGGTTCGAATCAAGTTTTGGTTTTCACCAGTGTTTCAGGCTTGGTTAGTATTGGCACCGCTCCCGATGGATATGTGTTTGGGTTTCACGGTCCGGATGGGATTGAGAATACGCCATATAATGATTCCAGCACCGGAGTTGAGGGCGTATCAGGCTTCGTGGACACCAACCGGATCGCGACCATGGTGGGAGTTTTTCTGGACGACACCGAACCAACAAATCCGGCGCCTCCGAGCCTGAATTTTTCTGATGCTGCCATTGGGCACACTTTTTCATCACTGGCACCGCAGCTTAAACAGGTATTCTTCATCGGTGATGGATTGACAGGAACCAGTTCCGGAAGCAGGCAAATTTTCATCGTGCCACCAACGGCTACCCGGCTCTGCCTCGGCATTCCGGACAGTCATTACGATGACAATTCGGGGTCGTTTACCGCAACTTTTACCATTTCCACATTGTCACCAGTTCCAGCACCCTCAATTGAGCCGGGCGGATTTTCGACAAACGGAACCATGCAACTACAATTGTCGGGATTGGCCGGAGGAAATTATATCTTGCAGACGAGCACAAATCTGTCGAATTGGAACCCGGTTGCCACGAATGTGCCGGTGTCCACGCCATTTTTCATGTTTGATCCGGCGGCAGCAAACTTCCCTCATCGTTTCTATCGCGCGGTTCAACAGCCATGACTGGGTTATGACGAATTTGCCGTTTAGTTTCACATTTGTAGTGCGACAAAATGGTTAGTAATAGGCTTCGTTGGGCGTCTTGAAGCCGACGCGCGATTCATCCCGCAGGGAAAAGCGGCGGAGGGCCGCCGCAGTCCAAGACGCGGCGCGTGACATGGTGGCTGTCGTAAAGCGCGAAGCGTCTTGGAATGCGCCAGTCCTCTGGCGCTTTGCGCGGGTTGCGTTTGATTCTCCTTCGTCCGGTTTGTATCGTGCGGCAATGTCGTCGCCGGAAAACACCATTTCCCCGCTCGCCGCGCCGGTTGCTACCGTCTGGGGCGTGGGCGAGGAACGCGCGCGGCTGCTCGCGCGGCTGAACATTTTCACAGTCGAAGATCTGCTGCTGCACAAACCGCGCCGTTACGAGGATCGCCGGAAATTTCTCCCCATCCGCGATTTGAAACTCAAGGAGGCCGCGACCGTGCGCGGAAAGATTGTCGCCGCCGGCGTGAAGCGCTTCCGCAAGGGCGCGCGCGCGATGTTCGAATGCGTGTTCGACGACGGCACGGCGCATCTGCACTGCCGCTGGTGGCAGGCCCAGCCGTGGATGGAGGACTGGTATGCCGTCGGCCGCGAGTTTCTGATCTTCGGCAAGCCGGATTCGTTGAAACCGCGCAACATGGATCATCCCGAAACGGAATTCGTCGAGCCGGGCGAGGATGAATTCATCCACGTCAACCGCATCGTGCCCATCCATCCGCTCACGGACGGCTTGACGGCGCGCGTGATGCGCATGCTCGTCTGGCGCGCACTGGAAAAGTTTGAAAGCCAAATCGAGGAACCAGAGTGGAGCCGGTTGCAAGTTGCAGGTTCCAAATTGCAGGTTGAAAAAACTGCGGTGGCCATGCGCAAAGAACCTTCAACCTTCAACCTTCAACCTTCAACCTTGCTGCCCGCGCGGGCAAACGCGGTTCGCATGATTCATTTTCCTGAAGAATTAACCGACGTGGAAATCGCTCGGCAGCGGCTGGCGCTCGATGAATTCGTCGAACTGCAATTTCAAATCCAGTCGCGCCGGAAAAAATTTGAGACGCTGGCAAAGGCTTTGCCGTGCGGCGGCGACAACCGGCTGATGAAGCCGTTTCTCGCGGAGCTGGGTTTCAAGCTCACCGCCGCGCAGACGAACGTGTTGCGCGAAATCCGCGCGGATATGAGTGGCGCGGGCGTCTCACCTGCGCGATCCGAATCAGCAGCTCACAGGCGAGACGCCTGTGCCACTACCGCCGCGTATCCGATGCGGCGTTTGCTGCAAGGCGACGTCGGCTCCGGCAAAACCGCCGTGGCGGCGTGCAGTGCGTTGATGGCGTTAGAAAGCGGTTTCAACGTCGCACTGATGGCACCGACCGAAATTCTGGCGGAACAACATTTCCGAAATTTCAAAAAGTGGTTTGAGCCGCTGGGAGTCCAAGTCCATTTGCAAACGGGCAGTCGAAAGACGGCAGGTGACGAGTGGCAAGTGACGAGTGACATGAAAAGACGCGCCGCGCCGCCTGTCACTTGTCACCCGTCACCTGTCACATTGTTTATCGGCACACACGCCCTGCTCACCGGCGGCTTCGACTTGCCAAAGCTCGGCCTGGTCATCAT
>CAZIFP010000307.1:0-3427 GCA_964538105.1 uncultured Bifidobacteriaceae bacterium | reverse complement strand
CTTACTATGCGCTGTTGCTGCCGCTGTTATTGGCCGGGCCGGGTCAGGCGTGGCTCGTCCACCGAGGCTGGTGGCGGTGGTGCGGTCTCTCGGTTTTTGTCATGGCCGCGGGCTTGCTGGTGGTCTCGCCGTCGCGTCCGTTGTTTCCGGTTCAACGGTTGCTGGCCTTTCCTTCCCTCCCATCGCGGGTGAAGACGGTGTATTCCGTCTATCAAAATCGCAACGACGGTTTTGCCCCCGCGCGTGACCAGTTGCCACCGGATCTGGCTGTCCTGGGCATGATCACGTTTGACGACCCGGAGACGTCGCTCTGGCGTCCGTTCGGTTCGCGTCGCATCGAGCATGTCTGTCCCGCTGACACTGCGACGGAGGTGAAGGCGCGCGGTGTCGGATATATTTTGCTGAAGGAGCAAAATCTGGCGTGGTCTGGTTACACGCTCGACACCTGGCTGCAGCGGATGAACGCACAGGTCGTCTGGAAAATTCCCCTCTGCCTTCGCGCCTCCACCGGCCCGCTCGACTGGTATCTGGTGAAACTGAACTGAACTTTCCAAACGCACGCTCGCCAAGCGACCCCGCTTTTTGGTAAGTTTTTCCGATGAGCGAACCCGTGGAACTGACCATCCTGATGCCGTGCCTCAACGAGGCGGAAACGCTCGCAAGCTGCATCGAAAAGGCCAAGCTCGGGATCCAGCGTTCCGGTGTGCGCGGCGAAATCGTCATCGCCGATAACGGCAGCACCGACGGCTCGCAGGTCATCGCCGAAAAAGCCGGCGTGCGCCTCGTGCCGGTGAAGGAAAAAGGCTACGGCAGCGCGCTCATCGGCGGCGTCCGCGCGTCCGCCGGCCAATGGATCATCATGGGCGACGCCGACGACAGCTACGACTTTTCCGACGTGGCCGGCTTCGTCAAAAAATTCCAGGCCGGCGACGAACTGGTCATGGGCTGCCGTCTGCCCGTCGGCGGCGGCACCATCACGCCCGGCGCGATGCCATGGAAAAACCGCTGGCTCGGCAACCCCGTGCTGTCGTTCATCGGCCGATTATTTTTCAAATGCCCCGCGCACGATTTTCATTCCGGCCTGCGCGGCTTCACGAAAACTGCGTTTGAAAAAATGGATCTCCAGACGACCGGCATGGAGTTCGCGTCCGAGATGGTCATCAAGTCCACGCTCAAGGGACTGAAAATTTCCGAGGTGCCCATCACGCTTTATAAGGATGGACGCTCGCGCCCGCCGCATTTGAAACCATGGCGTGACGGCTGGCGGCACCTGCGCTTCATGCTGCTCTTTTCACCGCGCTGGCTGTTTCTTGTGCCAGGGCTTTTGCTCTCGGCGCTTGGATTTATTTTTGCCGCCGCGCTGTCCTTTGGCAATTTTCGGGTCGGTCAGGTGGAATTCAACGTCGGCACGCTCATTGTCGCGTGCATGACAGTCATTGTCGGGTTCCAACTCGTCGCATTCGCCTTTTTCACCAAAGTTTTTGCAATCGCTGAGGGACTGCTGCCCGACGACCCCAAGCTGTCGCGCTTGTTCAAGTTTTTCACGCTCGAGAAAGGCCTCATCCTCGGCACGCTCGTTTTTCTGGGTGGAATGATTCTGCTCGTCCATTCGGTTTGGATCTGGCGCTTGAACAACTATGGCCAACTGGATCCATCCGATAATTTGCGGCGGCTCATTCCGGCGACGACACTGGTCGTCCTCGGCATCCAGACGATTTTTTCCAGCTTCTTCATGAGCACGCTGGGACTCAAGACTGCGACGCGCAAGCCGCCCTCCCCGCCGGAAAACAGTCCGACATGAAAGCCGCTGACCGCTTATCGCAACGATGGCGAATTGCGCCGCCGGCGCGCTATTCCGGCGGTTGAAAATTTCAGGCGATGAAAATCCTGCTCTCGACTTACTCCTGTTTTCCGTGCCAGACCTCAGAGCCGGGCTGCGCCTGGCGCACGATCAATGAAGCCCTGCGCGAACACGAGGTCTGGGCCGTCATCGCCGACGCCTACCAATACCGCGAGCTCACCGAGCCGGTGCTGGCCAAAAATCCGCTGCCGAATTTTCACCCGGTATTCATCAAGCTGCCCCCGGCGTTCGAATGGATGAGCCGGCACACCGCGACCTGTGCCGTTCATTATCATCTCTGGCAGGAACATCTCCGTGGCGTCGTCCGCGACCTGCATGAAAAAGTCCAATTCGACCTCGTTCACCACGTCACCTTCGGCCGTTACTGGACGCCGAGCGGACTGCGCGAATTGAACCTGCCGTTCATCTGGGGACCGGTTGGGGCGGCGGAAACCCCGCCGCGCTCCTTCGTGCGCGAACTGCCGCTGCGTTACCGGCTCACCGAAACTGCCCGCGATGGCGCGCGGAATTTTTGCGAACGTCTGGGTGCTCTGCGCGCCACCGCCCGCGCGGCCACCATCGCCATCGGCGTCACGCCCGAAAGCTGCGCCGCCCTGAAACGCCTCGGTGCCCCGCGCATCGAACAAATGCCGCAGGTGGCGCTCACTGAAGAAGCCCTCGCCCAGTTTGCCGCCCTGCCAGATCCGCCGCCGGGGCCGCTGTGCGTGATCTGCATCGGCCGGCATGTCCACTGGAAGGGTTTTTATCTCGCCATCCGCGCCTTCGCCCAGTTCGCAAAGAAAAATTCCGAAGCTGAATTATGGATCGTGAACGACGGCCCGTTTCGCCGCGAACTGGAAAAAACCGCCGCCCGGACCGGCGTGGCCGCGCGCGTGAAATTTTTCGGCACGCTGCCAAAATACTCGGACGTGCTGGAAAAGCTCGGCCAGTCGCATGTCCTGCTGCATCCGGCGTTACACGAGGGCTTCGGCAACGTCTGCCTGGAGGCGATGGCGGCGGGCCGGCCGGTGGGCTGTCTGGACATCGGCGGCCCGGCCTCGCAGATCACACCGGCCACCGGCTTTGCTGCGCCGGCCACGAATCCCGCCGAGGCCGTCGCCGCGCTCGCCGGTTTTCTGGAGAAGCTGGACCGCGACCGCGCATTGCTGGCCGAGATGTCCGCCGCCGCCCGCGCGCACGTCCGGGAAAAATTCACCATGCGCCGGATCAACGAGACCATGCGCCGGTTTTATCGTGAGGCCGTGACAATACATAAAACTGGCGCGCAAGCAGGTGATTGAGAAAAGAAATCCGAGCGGGGTTTTAATTTTCTGGCTGACTGGCATGGCGGTTCCGGTCACAAAAAATCCAAACCTGCCATGTCTCTACGCCATTTCAACTTTTGGCGGCAGCGTGGTCAATCCGTGTTCGGATACGAGCCGAGGATTTTCACGAAGTTGCAGTGCTTGCCCAAATGGTGAATGGCCTTGGTTACCTTCGTGTCCTGATAGTGGCCTGCACAGTCAACGAAAAAGAAATATTCCCACGCCTTGCGCTTGCTGGGGCGCGACTCGATCTTCGTCATGT
>CAZIFP010000306.1:0-3428 GCA_964538105.1 uncultured Bifidobacteriaceae bacterium | reverse complement strand
TTCATTCCATCCGTAGTTTTTGGAAAAATCGCCATTCTTTAACGGGCTGCTAGGCATTGGATCGGAAGATTTCGACCTTATCCCTACTAACCAGGACCTGTATTGTCTGGATGCTGGCAATGATGTAATCCTCAAAATCCCGCGTGCGCTGCTGGCACCCTATGTGGGCGATCTTTTAATCACGCAATCGGGTGATGGTTACGCTGGCGTTACGCCTGCCCTCTTCATAGTGAGTTGGAGCAGTTCAACCACAAATTTTATTGTCACAAGTTTTTCCCGGCCAAATGAGGATTTTGAACAGGCCACTTTTGCTCCGCTCAATCTGCCAACGCAATGAGTAGGATTGGTGCATTTTCCCACCAAGAGGCGTGCCTTTAAGATATTGGGACGGTGGTTGACCGTTTCCCTGTCAATAAAACGAACACTTCTGTCCAGCCGGTTTGGACACCGGAGCCATTTCCATGACCATGGATGGAGCGTCAATAACCATTGGCGGTGCATCAATAACCCTTGGCGAAGCATCCATAACCCTTGGCAGACCATCCATAACCCTTGTTGGTGCATAAATACCTATCGGCGGACCATCCATAACCCTTGGCGGAGCATCCATGGTCATGGATGGAGTATTCATGGTCATGGTTACGGCCTGTTTTCCAAAATGTCGAACCCACGAATGACGTTTTTTGACCCGCATAAACGGTTAAACCCATTGTAAACAAAGGCCGTAATTGGGATAATCCTTAATTTAATTGTATTAGTTAATATAAATCATGTGCTTGCAGATTTATTGCAGCCTAATAAGTGGCAAAAAAATTGCTGTTTGACCGGGCGACGGATTCAGACATCAAAAATGAAATAACAAATCAACCCTCATCAAACTAACAAAAATGAAAACAAAACTTGGAGGATCATTCCTATGATCGCAAAACCTGCCATCGGCTGGCTCAATTCCGACGGGGAATTGCTGCTCATCAACGACGTCACCGTGGTGTTCAACGCCATGACCGACAATGTGGACATCTACGCCAACCCCGACCCGCCGTTGACGGAGATCAAACTCGACCTGGAGAACTACACCACGGCGGTTTACCTGCCGAATCCCAGCCCGACGGACACCATCAACAAAAACAACCTGCGCCTGGTGCTGGCCACCAAGGTGCGTTCGCTCTCGTATTATGTGGCCAAGGCGTGCAACGGAAGCCTGACGAACCTGATCAAGAGCGGGTCCCACCCCAAAAAGGCAAGGGCCAGCCCGTCGGCCCACCCGCCCAACCGCAGGGCCTGACGGTCAGCCACGGCCCGCAGCTCAGCCAGTTGGTGGCCAAGGTCGGCCCGACCTTTGGCGCGGTCTTCTACAACTATCGCCTGACGGCGAACACGCCCGGGGCGGTGCCGGTGGTTGTGCAGGACACGGCGGCCACCCACACGTTCCCCGGCCTGATTGCCGGGGTGAAATACACCATTGACGTCAGTGCGTCGGGCACGGGCGGCACCACAAAGCGACTGGAGCAGTCCGGCCAGCCTGACCGCCGATTAAGCATCCTGTTTCTCAATGCGCGCGCCGGATCGGTTCCGGCGCGTTTGTTATTGGCACGCGACCATTCAGCCATGAAATAATTCTGGTGAAACCAGCCGCTGGTGGCTAACGTCCTTTCCCGCATGAAAGGTTTTTTAACTGCCGTCCTGCTTGGCCTTGGGCTTGCCGCCCAGGCGCAGCCTTTGCCCCAAATCGAACTCCAGCCCGTTTTTCCAAAACTCACCGGCGAGCGACCGGTCTGGATGAGCGAGGCGCCGGACGGTTCGGGCCGGATGTTCATCGTCTATCAGCCCGGAAAAATTTTGATCGTCAAAAAAGGTTCTGACGGCGGCGACGCGAAGGAATTTTTCAACATCGAAGCCCGCGACCCGAAGGCCGGCGGCGAAAACGAATGCGGCCTGTTGAGCCTCGCCTTTCATCCCGGCTTCGCAACGAACCAGTTGTTCTATGTTTATTACAACCAGAAAAATCCGGCGGATCAAAATTCCAAGCCGCTCAACTTTCCCATCCGCAGCGTGATCAGCGAATTCAAGGTCTCCGCCACCAACGCGGATCTGGCCGACTTGTCATCCGAGCGCATTATTTTGCAGGTGCCGCAGCCGTTCGGCAATCACAAGGGCGGCGAACTCGCATTCGGGCCGGACGGTTATTTGTATCTTGGCCTCGGCGACGGCGGCGCGGGTGGCGACCCGTTCGGCAGCGGCCAGAACACGGCCACGCTGCTCGCGAAAATGCTGCGCATTGACGTGAATTCCAAAACCGAACACGCGTTTGGTGACAGCCGTCGGCATCTGGAATACGGCATCCCGCGCGACAATCCGTTTGTGAACGAGCCGAACATGGGCGAGCGCGGTGCGCGCAAGGAAATTTTCGCCTACGGCCTGCGCAATCCGTGGCGCTACAGTTTTGACCGGCAGACCGGCGATTTATGGGTCGGCGATGTCGGACAGGATTTATGGGAGGAAGTTGATCTTGTTACCAAGGGCGGCAACTACGGCTGGAGCGTCCGTGAAGGCGCGCATCATTTCAAGCCCGGCCCCGACGGCGCGCAATATATCGAGCCGGTCATGGAATACACGCACCGGGAAAACCTCCGGTCGCAGGGCCTGTTTCCCGACCACAGCCTCGGTTTGTGCATAATCGGCGGCTATGTTTATCGCGGTAAAAAGTATCCGGCGCTCGAAGGCGTCTATGTTTACGGCGATTACAATCTCGGCACCATCTGGGGTTTTCGCTACGATAATGGCGCGCACAAAGTCACCGCCGAAGGCACGCTACTGTATCAAAAGAAAAACATCACCAGCTTCGCGGAGGATGCGGACGGTGAGATTTACGCGCTCACGCAGGACGGCCAGATTTATGCCGTCACCGTGCCGTGAACTTCTTCACGGCTTGAACCGGACGACATACCAAGGCTGCAGGCCATCGGTCACTTTCAGCGTGGCGTTGGTGGTGGCGAACAGTTCCGCGCCGGATTGCTGCAGCCACGCCTCCAGCGTCGTATGCTGTTCCTTCAAGTTGAAACCGCCCACGACGACATATTCGACCTGTTGACGGATTTTTTCCGGCGGATCGGTCAGGAAAAATTGCTCCACGCGCCGTTCGCCGAACGGCTGCCACAACGAAAGATCCGTGTCGTCCTCCGTGCCGATGAAGCCGACGGATTTGGTTTCCGGCGGCAGCAGCGCGCGGACGCCGGCCAGCGGGTCGGCGCGGCCGGCATACACCGTATAAACTTTCAGCGCGCGGGCGATCTTGCGCTGGTCGGGATGTTCAGATTGCAACCTGGCTAAAATGGTTTTGGCCGGCCACAGCGGCCGGTCCGGCGACAAAATTAAAACGACAAAGGCCAGGATCAAAACGCCGCCGGCCAGCACGCGCCACCAGCAGC
>CAZIFP010000305.1:0-3430 GCA_964538105.1 uncultured Bifidobacteriaceae bacterium | reverse complement strand
AGGCAAACAAAATCACGGTCGCCCACGCCAGCGTGAGGACGAATTTGGCCGGATTGCGGATGGTGGAGGCATACGGCAGGGCGTAAAACATTTTGTAAAAGACCGGCGCGAACCGGCCCCACGACAACAGCAGCGAGCCGGCCACCACCACGGCCCAGAACCAGATGAACCGTTTTTGCGTTTCGGTGAATGGCGAGTTTTCCCGCCGGAATGATTGCGCGACGGCGAACGCCGCCAGCAGCGCGACGAGGATGCCGAGGTAATTGCCGCCGCCGGTGAAGCGCATGAAACCCTGCGGCTGGTCACCCTGCCGGCCGCTGTCGAAATAGCGGTCAATCGCCGGGTCGCGGCCGACGCCGCCCCAATACTCGCCGCTTTTGTAGGCGCTTTGCAGCGCGGGCATCATGTCCTTCGGCGTGTCAAGCTTGTAGCCGAACAGGCCGGGCACGATGAGTCCGAGCGTCTCGGCCTTGGGCAGGCTCCATTGCGTCGCCCAGTCCCAGTGATGCAGTTTGGTTTCCGCGTCCTGCCCGGTGCCGACAATACCGGTGATGGTGGAACCGACCAGAGCAAGGACGGTTTGCAGCGCCAGAAATCCGGCAAAAACGGCAACCACGGCCACACGGCTGATGCCACCGGAAAGCTTTCTGACCAGCGGAACGCCCTCTTCGTTGATCGCCTTGAAAAAAACGAATGCGGCAATGAGCACGCTGAAAATCGCGCCGATGTCCGCCGCCTCCATGACGTTCATGCCGACGCAGAGGCCGGCCAGCGCCAGCCGCGTCCAGCGGGTCAGTGTGGGCATGGCCGGCGAGTTGCCGGCGACGAGACCCAGCGCAAAAAAGTCCATGCCGATGGCGATTTGCTGCGACGCGACGCCCCAGCACGCCGTTGAGAAAAAGTCCGAGCTTAACGCCGCCGCCAGCCCGCCCAAAATCGCCGCGAGCGGGGACAATTTCATCTGCCGGAAACAAAACCACGCGCCGATGCCCAGAATCCACAGCGCGATGGGCGCAAGAAATTTGGCATAGCCCACCGTGCCGATGATCCAGCGAATCAGTGTCGCCACGTCAGGCGAGGAAGCCCCGGCGCTGCTGCCGATGCTGTTCAGGTCATACCACTGGCCGGACATGGATTCAGGAAAACTCAGCCACGCGGCGTTTTGCATCCCCAGCGGGCCGTCATTGGAGAAATGGACAAACCCGGGCAGGAAACTGCGCCAGAAAAGAATGGCAAGCACCACGAGCAACAGCAATGGCATGAACCATCCGCGGTCTTTTGACGTGGCTGGCGCAGGATTTAAATTTTTTAAGGCTGTTTTCATAGGCTTATTTGGTGATGACGCCGATACCATACATGCCTTGCGCGGGATTTTCGATGAATTCCCGATACGCGCGATCCCGTTTCAGTTCGTTCCAGAACTGGTCAACGTGGCAGTCGAATTCCGGGGCGTGCGTGCAGATGTCGTGGAAGACGATGGCACCGCCGGGTTTCACCAGCGGCGAATACATTTCATAATCCCGTCGCACGCCGTCGAGCGTGTGGTCGCCGTCAATGAACAGAAAATCCAAACCGTCCGCCGGCAACATTTTTTTGACTGTGTCCGGCATGGTCGGGTTGTGTGAGTCACCGCGCAGGAGATGCAAGGTCTGTTTCGGCCCGGCGAACTTCCGATAAAGCAGTGTTTTCCACGGCGGGTAGCCGCCGCCATGGATTCCCTCTGGCAGATCCAAACTAATGACCGTTGCCTCCGGCGCGGCCAGCGCACACCAGCAAAACAGAGTTCCACCACGCGCCGTGCCGATTTCCAGAACTGCGCGCGGCGGTGGACGTTGCGACATCCAGTCGAGCAGGCCGGCCAATTCCGATTTGAACTGGCCTGGGCAAATCAATCCACTTCCAACTTCCCATATAAATTTAATGACCGCATCCGGTTTCGGCTCCGGCCGGCAGGCGGATAGGAAACTCAACGCCGCCCCCAAATCTCCAAAATAAATCCGGAGCTTGTTGAATAGTGACCCCAGACCTTCCTTGCGGATGGTTTTCCAAGTTATGCTCAATTCGTAAAACATGATTTTATCAACTAACTTTGAACCGTCCGAAAATAGAACTTTTCCTTATATTTCAGCACTAATCCGGTTACCTGTAAAACCGGCAAGCCTTTAACCAAAATTTAAAAGTCGCCAACAAGGACGGACACTTGCGCTTAGGGACTCGAAAACAATTTCAATTCATAGGATGTTACATTATTGGCGGGTATGTCAATTTGATTGGCGTTTGAAGTCAGCTAGTCTAAAAATTAAAAAGCCAACCCGGAAAACACTTGTGAAATCTTCGTTGAAGTTTTTGAAATGGCAAATGGTTGGATCCTGTGAAATTGATGAACAGGTTGAATTGATCTGTGATCTTTCAAGGATTGGATCCCGTCCAAAAGAACGGAACGCACATGGTAAAAACCAGTTTTTCCTCCGTCTGGCACTCCTTGCCTCCAACGACGAACACAGCGTAGCGCGCTGTTCCCACCTTAAATCTCCGATAAAGGCGAAATACTGTTTAGCAGTTAAAAGGGTCAAGCCCTACTGCCCAGGCAGAACCTGATAAAACTTTTGCGGGTTGTTTGGATTGTGCACATCGCTGCTATTATCATTCCAGATTTGGATTGGTGATGTAAGTGTGATGTTGGTTACCGTCACCCAGGAATTGGGGTCGCTCAAATTGGTGGTGCTTTGAATGTTGTAACTGTAGCCAACGGTCCCTTGAATGGTCACGCCAGCGAACAATCCGATTGAGGTGTTGGCCGGATTGACCACCACCTGATACGACGTATTGGTCACACTGCCGTAAATACTGCTCACCACCACGTTATACAATCCCGCATTGGTGAACTGGATGCCGTCCATCGCATAGCTGCTGGCCGTGGCTCCCGCTATGGCCTGACCGTTGAAATACCACTGGTAATAAAGTGTTCCAGACCCAACCGCACCCACGTTCAATACCGCATTCTGTCCCCAAATATCAATGGCACCTGCGAATGGGGAAATGAGGCTCGGCAAGAGCGCCATCGTGGCCGGTGAGCTGTTGGTAATGCCATACGCGTTGGCGACTTCCACGCTGTAACTGCCAGCGGTATCCACTGTCAGATCGGTGATAACGTAATCGCTGTTGGTGGCCCCAACAACATTGGTTTCATTGAGCATCCACTGGTAGAACAACGGCGGCGTCCCTGACGCCACCACGCTCATCGTGTTGCTGCTGTCAAGACTGCCGGTGAAATCAACGGGGTTTTGGACAATGCTTGGCGGATACAGCAAGGTGAGATTGACAACGCTGCTGCTGACACTGCCGCTGCTATTGGTAATCACCACGAAGTAATTTCCCAAGCTGTTCTGATTGGCATTGCTGATGGTCAATGAGCTGTTGGTCTGGCCGT
>CAZIFP010000304.1:0-3432 GCA_964538105.1 uncultured Bifidobacteriaceae bacterium | reverse complement strand
CTCGACCGCGCCAACCAGAACCAGGATCGCCAGATTTATCCCGTCATCAGTCCCGGTTTGGAACCGGGCACGAGCGATCTGACATTGCAGGTCAAGGACCAACTGCCGCTGCATGGGCACATGGAGATCAATGACAAGTCCACGCCGGGCACGCCGTTGCTGCGATTGGACACGGCGGTGCAATACGACAATCTCTGGCAGCGCGACCACCAGATCGGCTTTGACTATAATTTTTCACCGCAGGAGATGAAGCCGGGTGGTGCCCCGCAATTTTACGACCAGCCGATGGTTGCCAGTTACAGCGGCTATTATCGGATGCCGCTTGGTAACGACGACGGGCTGCGCGAGAAATACCAGAACCAGCCGGTGGATTTCGGCTACAACGAAGTCACCCATCAGTTCAATCTTCCGCCGCTGACCGGCCAGCCGGAGTTGATCGCGTATGCTTCGCGCTCCACCACGGACACGGGAACAACCTTTGGCCCCATCAAAACGATCGCTGACACCGCCACGCTCAATATTATCAACCAGAATACGGATCACGACCCGACCATCACCGGGAATGTGGGCACCAAAATTATTTATCCCCTTCCACAATGGGAAGGTGTTCAGTCGTCGGTGAGCGCCGGCTTCGATGTCAAAGCCTATCAAACGTGGACGTATCATACCAATTATACCACCGTGCAGCAGTTTGATGCTTCCGACACCAATGCCCCGCCGGTGCTGACCTATTCCGACACGGTTCCACTGGCGCAAAACGGAATGAATTCCGTCACCTATGTGCCGCTGGCGCTGGGGTGGTCGGGTTCCCGGCCGGACTCGCAAGGCAGTTTCGCGCTCAACTACAACCAGAATCTTTTCTTCGCGCCGTTCGCCTCCGACCGGAAAGAATTTCAGGAGATTGCCGGTTCCAAAGAGGCGGGCGGCAACTACACGACGATCAACGCCGGGCTGACCCGCGTGGAAAATCTGCCTGGCAACTGGTCGGCGGTTCTGAACGCCAACGGTCAATGGGCCAGCGAACCGCTGATCAACAATGAACAGTTCGGACTTGGCGGCACATCCGGCGTGCGCGGTTATCAGGACGGCGCCAACTACGGCGACACCGGCTGGCGCACATTGTTTGACATCCGAGCGCCGGCGGTGACAGTTGGGAATTTTCCTTCCCCGCACGGTGATGTTCCGGCCCATCTGCGTCCTTCGGTGTTCATGGATTACGGCCAGGTTTATGAATTGCGCAACCCGGCTCCCTGCATCCGGCAGTGGGGCACCGGCACGGGTTTTTACCTCACGGCCGGCGAGCATTTTGAGGCGCGCCTAATGCTGGCCTGGGCGCTGCAAACCGTTTCGCAGGGAACCACGGCTGGTTCGGCCCGCGCCTATTTCACCGTCGGGATCCAGTTCTAAATGGAATGAAAATTAAATTTTTTATGCGGAAAAAATCATTCGCGAAATCAGGTGCGCTGCGGAAATT
Source organism: uncultured Bifidobacteriaceae bacterium (assembly GCA_964538105.1). GTDB lineage: Bacteria > Verrucomicrobiota > Verrucomicrobiia > Limisphaerales > UBA11358 > UBA11358. The sequence continues at coordinate 1,958 of CAZIFP010000304.1, read as the reverse complement.
TCTCTGCGGCGCGGTGGTGTTGCTCGCGACGGATTGCAGTTTTAAACTGCAGGCCAATCCGCAGGCCATGACGGTGGTCTCCGGTTCCGCGACCCCGCCGCAACAGACCGGCTTGCAGCTCACCGTCACCACCACCAGTCCGGTGGCGTTCCTGAAATGGAGCAGTTTCGACATTCAGGCGGGCGAGACGACGACGTTCAATCAACCCGCGGCCAATTCCGTGGTGATCAATCAAATCGGCGGCGCGAATCCGTCGCAGATTTTCGGCAGTCTCAACGCCAACGGCACGGTCATCCTCGCCAACGCGAACGGCTTTTATTTTGGTCCAAACTCGATGATCAATGTCGGCGGCAGTTTCATCGCCACCACGGCCCCGCTCACGCCGGATTTCGGCGCGGGTTCGGCGTGGCATTTCACCGGGATGCCGCCGCTTAAGAGCATCGTGAATAAGGGCCAGATCACCGTCGGTGCTGGGAAATCCCTGTATCTCATCGCCGACCAAATTGAAAATGACGGCGCACTCACCGCGCCCGGCGGCGATATCGGGCTGTATGCCGGGCAGGAAGTGTTGTTGAGCGAGCGCGCCGACGGACGCGGCTTCAGCGCCAATGTGAAACTGCCTTCCGGCTCGGTGGACAATTTCGGGCAGATCACCGCCGACGCCGGAACGATTGCGCTTCAGGCCCAGGTGGTGAATCAAAACGGGATCATCCAGGCGGACTCGGTGCAAAATGTCAACGGGGTGGTCGAACTGGTGGCGAGCGATAGTTTAAACCTGGGTGCCAGTTCCACGATTTCAGCCAATGGCGACGCGACGGCCACCAGTCCCAGTCCCGGCGGAATCGTGGTTCTGGATTCCGGCAATTCATTTGCCGACACGTCCGGCTCGCAAATTAACATCGCCGGCCAGTCGGGCGGACTGGTCGGCATGGTGGAAATTTTCGGAACCGGCGTGACTGCGAACAATGTCCAGTCGAGCATAGACAATCTGACCGCTGCAAATTTCGCAGCACAGGACACGCTTTTGATCAATCCCTATGACATAACCCTGTCGCAGAACCAAACCGGTCCCACTGCAAATAACAACACCCTGGATGTGAACTTCAACGTGAGCGACCTGGCGAAGTTCTCGCAGATTGCCTTGTTCGCCGCCGACAACATTGAACTGCAAACGACTTGGAATTTAAGTGACCCGGGCGTGCCAACTACGCTCCATCTGCAGGCCGGTAACAACATCAAGCTGGATGCCAGCTCCAGCCTGGTGGCCGGCAATAATTGGAACGTGGATCTGGTGGCCGGCGCGGCATTTGTTCCCACAACTTCGCAGTCCTCGCCGGCAGCAGGCAGCGACCAGATTTTTCTGGATGACACTTCATTTATTCAGACGCAAGACGGGGACATCAATCTTTTTGCTTCCGGCAGCGTGCAGGTGGGCAATCCCAATTCCAGTCCGATCAACGCCGCCACCGGCAGTTACATCAACACGGCGGGGGGCGGAAATATTTACGCGACCGCCTTGTATGGCGACATCAATACCGGGCAAAACTATACCGGCTACGCCATCGGCAATAATGGGTTGAGTCTCGGCAATTTTGTCGGCGGAATTTCCACCCTCGCCGGCGGGAACGTGACATTGGACGCCGGCAATGATGTCATCAGTGTGCCGCAACCACGCTCGACCTCGTCATCCACTCCGGGCGCTTCCGGTGCCTACGGCGGCGGCGATGTGACGGTGATTGCGGGCAACCAGATCACGGGCAATTTTTTGGTGAGCAATGGCACGGGCAAGCTGGAGGCGGGCGTCTCGGTTGATGATAACAATAATGTGACCATCAACAATCCGACTGCGGATATTGGCACCTCGCAACAAGGAGTAAATCTTAGCTTGATTGCTGGAAACTGGGAGGCATTCGCCGCCCGGAACCTCTACGTCACCGAGGTCAATAATCCCAACGGCA
>CAZIFP010000303.1:0-3446 GCA_964538105.1 uncultured Bifidobacteriaceae bacterium | reverse complement strand
AAATCGTTCACCTGCGCGGCGTCGGCAAAGAGCGCGGTGCCGGCCGGCTGCCGGATCTTGCCGGCCTTGACCGGCGGCAGGAGGCTGGCGGCGGAAAGATTTTTGTTGTAGCCGTAGCTGAAGATCACGCCGTCGCCCTTGAGCTTGAGCTGCGCCGGCGTCGCATACAGCGTCGGGCAGAGCCGCACGTCGCTGCCGCCGAGATACGGATACAAGACGCCCTGGGACAAATCGAACGCGCGCTGGCCTTCCGCCGCCGTGTCGGATTGCAGCCAGCCGAACCAGTAAACCGTCCCGCCGTTGGTCGCGTTGTAAATCCACCGGAAACAGTTCCCGCCGTTGTCGTCCCAATACATCTGCGTGGCGACGCCGAGCTGGCGCAGGTTGCCGGCGCACGCGGCGCGTTTCGCGGCGGTCTTGGCGCGGGTCAGCGCGGGCAGCAACAGCGCGGATAAAATCCCGATGATGGCGATGACGACCAGTAGTTCGATTAGCGTGAACCCGCCTTCGCTGCGCTTCGGCGCGGCAGGCGCCGACGCACAGAAATCGTTTTCCGTCCGGAATTTTTCCACGCACTTCTGGCAGATGCAGGCGCGGTTGTGAAATTCCTCCGGCACGCGCGCGAGCAGCGCCGCCGGCATCTCCACCTTCACGCACCAGCACGGTCCTTTGTGCATGCCCGGCGTGCAAAGCTGGCAGTCGTTCGGCCCGCCGCAAAGCGGACAACTGGTTGGGCTGAAAAAAGGCGGGTTCATGGCCGGCTGGCTTTCACGCGGTAAAAAACGGCGGTGGCGGGCGCGTTGGTGTCCGGCAAAAACAGATTCGTGCCGTTGCCGCCGGTGGCCGGCGAAATGTTGTTCCACGAACTGAAATTGGTCGTGCGCTGGAGCGTGTAAAGCCAGTTACTCCGGCTGATGAATTGCGCCGTCCAGAAATTGTTCGTGAAACCGACCGTCAGGTTTTGCACCGGCGGCGGCGGCAGGGTGACGACGAGATTGTCCACGGTGCCGTGCGCGGGCGTGGCACCCGACCCGCCGCCGTAGCTGGTGACGGAAACCGTGTCTATCCGGAAATCGGTGATGGGGCCGGCATAAACATTTGGCAGCGACGAGTAGAGCTGGCCACCGACGGAAACCTGGCCGGTGAGGTTCGTGGTGCCGGCGGCGTGCGTCAGGACGACGTGATAGGTGGTTCCGGGGTTCAACGGCTGGTTGTCATAGACAAAATAAAAATCCTTTTTGTTGGCCGGCCCCACATTGGTATCGGTCAGCGTGGCGTCAATGGACGGCTGGCCGATGGTGTTGTCGGCGTAATAATCGAACTCGAACAGGTTCGGCGTGGTCACGGCGGGGCGGGAAAAATTCGCGTTGGTGGCGTTTGCGAAATTAATCAGCCCGACGACGATCTGCGGGGAATTGTCGGCGATGTCGGTCAATTGCAGGTCGAATGCGAGACTGAAGGCGTCCGACTTCGCAAGGATCGTTCCCAGCGGCCGGTAAAAATAACTGTTTGTCTGCGACGAATCCCAAGTTACGTCGAGGTTCTGGTTGATGGAATCCCAGGAGAATAAATTCGTGTCGCCATAAATCTGCCAGCCGTTTTGCAGCGGGTCGGCGGTAAAATTTTCGGTAAGAATTGTTGCCCTCGCCGACACAAGCATGGCCAGCCAGCAGGCGAGCAACGCCAGCAGGCCAAAGCCGCGCGCGGGCAACGCGGACAAGCTGCCCGCACGCGGATGAAGCGATGAATTCATGGTTGCCGTGATGTCCGGCGGCATTCGTTCAAGGAACGCCGCTTGAAATTAACGGCAGCGGCCGTCGTCGCGGGCATGATCACGCGGGACGGACACGGCGGAAAACGCGTCCACTTCCGAGTGGCCGCTCAACACCTCAACCCGGATGAAGCGGATTTCCGGCAGCCTGACACATCTGCCCATCGAGTCTTGCGCCCAGGAAATGTCATAGCCGGTGCCGCCGCCGGAACCGTTATACAAAGCCTGGATGCCGTCCGCCGTCAGTCCGGAAAAATCCGCCTGCGTGAGCGTCGGATCCACCGCCTTGTGAAAATCTCCGCTGCCTTCCGTCGGATACAAACCGTCCACCGTGGGTGCCAGTGCGGGATTCAGGACATAAAACTTCCTGCCGTCGCGGCTGACGGATACGCGCGTCTCGCCGTCATTCTCGCCAAAAATCGAGCCGTCCGTGGCCGGCGTGCCGATCCAGTTGAAATTGGCGTCAAAATCATTGGTGATGATGAAGCCGGTGTTCCCGAAGATGATGAAATCAATGCCGGACGGATTGCGCGGATGATGCAAAACCGGCGTTTTGAATTCCACCGTGAGCGAACCGCCCGCGCCGATGGACAGAACTTGATCCGTGCCGTAGGGCGGATCGAACACATCCGTGGCCTCGCCGTAAGGATTGTTGGTGGAAGGTTCGCCCAGCACGGCGGAGACATTGGTGAAGCCCGCCACATAACCGGTGCCGGGATCATAGCTGACCACCGAATCGGCAAAGCCGTCGGCGGCGCGGGAGGTGACAACGAAGCCGGCCAATGCCAGCATGAGCAACTGAATTTTTTTCATGGACTGATCTTTCAATTTTGTCCGCGCAAAAATAATTTTTCACGCGGACGGTTTTACGGTTGAGAGACCAGCGCAAAGCCTGAAAATAAAAAAACCTCCAGACTTCGCAAACGAGGAATGGAGGAAATTCGACGAGCCGCCCAGAAACAGTCTGGACGGACTGGCCTCATCTTTCTCTTTGCGGAGAAACGCCCCGAACGTGGGGCCGACGAGCGCAATCCAACCGGTATCCTGACTTGGGCCTCAAACCTCATTCCACCTTCCCGTTTCGCAAGCGAAACAGTGGCACTGGAATTTGTAGCCGTCACAGTGGCGCAACCGTCCCGGATTCACACCGGGTTCCCTGACATTGGACTGCATTGTTGGCGGAAACTTTTCCGCCGCTTTCAAAGAGCAGTTCCTTTTTACGCTGAATAAAAAAATTTTCCAAGCAAAATTTTCGGTGCGCGGAAAACTTGCTTCAAAACGCCGGTATTTGCATAATGCCGCCTCAAAATTTTTATGAACAAAGCTCCCCTTCGCGTGGCGATCACCGGCGCAGCCGGCCAGATCGGATATTCACTTCTGTTCCGCATCGCCTCCGGCGCGGCGTTCGGCCCGGACCAGCCGGTCATCCTGCACCTCATCGAAATCCCCGATGAAAAAGCCATGGCCGCGCTCAACGGAGTCTGCATGGAACTCGACGACTGCGCGTTCCCGCTGCTCAAAGGTCTCGTGCCGACCTCGAATCTCGACGAAGGTTTCAAGGGCGTGAACTGGGCGTTGCTCGTCGGTGCCGTGCCGCGCAAGGCCGGCATGGAGCGCAAGGATTTGCTCGGCATCAACGGCAAGATTTTCACCGGCCAAGGCAACGCCATCGCCA
>CAZIFP010000302.1:0-3456 GCA_964538105.1 uncultured Bifidobacteriaceae bacterium | reverse complement strand
GCTCGGTCGGGTCAATGTAACCTTCGATGACGAAATCGGCGTTGGCGGGAACTTCGAGATCGTTCGTCTCGCACTTCACCAGTTCGACGGATTTTTTGCGCAGATAACCGGCGAGCAGAAATTCATCCAAGCCGTCCGGCATCGGCGCGGTGGCGGCAAAGGGAAACATCGGGTCGCCGCCGATGAAAATGGCGACGGGCATGCGCTCGCCCTTTTCGTAATAGCGACGTCCGTGGCGCGCGGCGACTTTCTGCAACTGCCAGTGCATGCCGGTGGTTTTGTCGTCGTAAATCTGGATGCGATACATGCCGACATTGCGTTCGCCAGTGTCAGGATCTTTGGTGACGACGCAGGGCAGGGTGATGAAACGCCCGCCGTCCAAAGGCCAGCATTTGAGGATGGGAAGATTGAGCAGCGTTGGCGGCGATGATAAGTGCGAAGTGGGAAGTGCGAAGTGCGAACCTTCAATCTTCGGCGCTGGCGGCCAGACTTCGACCTTCTCACTTCGTCCTTCAAACTTATGGATAACATCCTTGCACGAACCATTCTTCACGGTCTTCGGTTTCGCGTGACGCAAATCCAGCGCAAGCGACAGCAGCTTGATGGCTTCCTTGAAACTCGTTGGCGGCTTGGCTTTCATCAGCGCGCCGAGTTCGTTCGCCACTTCGTCCACGGAATTCGCGCCCATGCTCAGGGCCATGCGCTTGTGCGAGCCGAGCGTGTTGATGGCCACGGGAAACGGCGAGACGACGCCGTTGACGGTGGGCTTCTCGAACAGCAGCGCCTTGCCGCCGCCGGGCAACTTCATTTCGCGGTCGGCGATCTCGGTGATCTCCAGTTCGGTGGCGACGGGCTGCGAAATGCGTTTAAGTTCGCCCGCTTTGTCGAGGGCGTTGACGAAATCGCGGAAGGAATCAAAGGCCATACACTGCTGAAGCTAAACCGAATCAAGATGAAGGAAAAGAAAATGAAATCAGCCAATTTTCCCGCCGGCCAAAAACAGTGTTGAATTCGCCGCGCCGAAAGTTATTGTTTCGCCGTGCACCGGTTTTTGATGATGTTGTTTCTGGTCGGTTCGCTGTCCGCAGCGGCCGCCGCCGATGCCCCGACCGGCTACATCGTCAAGATGCTGCCGCTGCTGCTCGACAAGAAGGGCCACGACGCGATTTCGCCGAGTCTGTATGACCGCGACGCCTACCAGGTTTTTTTGCGCGAGCACACCAACGACGTTTCCGCCATCCGCTTTGATGTTTTGTGGCGCGCGGTCAATGCCGGCGACGCGAAATTGAAACTGCGGCTGGAACTGCGCGGCATTGGTCCGGACAATCTGCCGCGCCAGACCACGCTGGAACAACCGGTCGAGCCGCATTTCTTCCGCCACTGGACTTCGTTTCCGATGGCCGGCGACGACTATAAAAAATTCGGCAACGTCGTCGCATGGCGCGTGACGCTGTGGGCGGACGACCGGATGCTCGGCGAACAAGAATCATTCCTATGGCGAATCTGAACCCGATGGTTTATGTCAAGCTGGTCTGCCACCAGTGCAGTCAGAAATACGCCTTCGACGTCCTGCCGGTGAACAACCAGATGCCGGTGCCGGTCAAGTGCCCCGTCTGCAAGGCGGACGGCACGCCTGCCGCGAATCTTTTTCTCGCGCAAAAAATGATGGGTATCACACCGCAACCGTCGGCACCGGCACCAGCACCGGTCGTTCCGACCGTTCCAAAAATACCCAGTGTTTATGACGTGCCCGGCGTGCCATCGGGAACTTATTCCTTCAGTCCGCCAAACGCCGTCAACAACACTCCGGGCGCGGTCAAGGTTCCGAGTGTTTATGACGTGCCCAGCGTGCAAATTTCTCCGGGCTTTCCCGCCGTCAACGCCGCAAATCCCAACACAGTTTCCGACGCCGAATGGCGGCGGCGTGCGCTGGAGGCCGAGGCGCGCGCGGAGCAGGCGCAGGCCGCTCTGAAGGCCAGCCTCGCGCCGCAGCTTGCGGCGTCGCTAAAGGAAGCCGTCGTGCAGGGTCTGGCGGCGCAGCGCAGCGAACTGCTCAAGGCCCAGCAGGGTGCCGCCATGGAAATTTCCGAACTCGTCCACCGGCTCGATGAATTGAAGGCGCCGATCCAGGAACGGTTGCATTCCTACGAAACCCGCATCCACGAACTGGAACGCGACCTCGCCGAGCGCAACGAGGAAAATCGCGAACTGTTGAAATTGAAAATTGAAATGACCCGCCGCCAGCTCGAAGCCGAGCGCGCGAACAGCCGCGTAAATTTCAACTGAAATCCGTGACGGGCTGGCCGGCTATGCCGCGATTTTTTCGCCCGGCATTTTATTTTCCTGCGTCCGCAGTGCCAGCTCGTAGCACTTCAACGCCTCGTCGTAGCGCGCCAGCCGGTTGAACAACCCGCCCTTGTGCAGATGAGCGATGGTCAGCGTTTCGTCCGCCGCGATGGCGCGGTCGTAGCAGGCGATGGCCTCGTCCGTCCGCCCCAGTTTTTCCAGCGCGCCACCTTTTTTGACCAGCGCCTCGGCATGTTCCGGTTCCAGCCCCAGCGCGACTTCAAAACATTCCAGCGCCTTGTCCGGCTGCTGCGCGTCGAGCAATGCTTGTCCTTCATCCAAAAGGTTGGCGACGCATTCGTCGCGGTCGTTGGCCGCCGAAATTCCGTTCTTGGAATCGGAATGTTTGTGCGAACCGTTCGTGGCCGACGGAGTTTTTTCCGCCAGCGGTGCGCGCACGCTTTGTTCCAGTTCCAAAATCCGCTTCTGCAACAAATCCACCGCGCCGGACAGCCGCGCATTTGACTGCTCGACGGCGGCGTTGGGCATGAGCGGCAATGTGGTGCCGGTGCCGAAGGAAAATTCCGGCGCCCGCCGCGCGGACAATTCCACCAGCCGCGCCACTGCGCGCCATTGCAGATACGCCATGAACAGCACCGCCGCCACCACGATCAATCCGAAGGCCACGGCCAGCATGAGCGTCATCTGCTGGTTTTTCTGCGCCAGCAAGTTGTCGGCGGCGCGCTGCGCGGTGAGCTTGTCTTCGAGCGCCTGGATGCGCGTCGCCATTTCGTCCGCGTTTTGTTTCGCGGCGGCGGCGGCTTCCGTGCGGTTTTTTTCGATTGCAAGCTGCGCGTCATGAAGCTGCGCCTGGATTTGCAGGTAACCGTTAACCATGCTTTGCGTCATGGTTTCCGACGCCGCCGGCGCGGGAATGGCATTTCCATCCCCGCCGAAAACCGGCGCGGCCAAAATCATGCCGGCGCAAATCGTTGAAAAAATAAGACGAGAAAACTTGTTCATAAAATCGGGAAAAGCCTGAAACCCGGACGCGGTGAAGTCAAGCGCCCGCCCCGCCGACTTATTCGCAATCCATTCACTGCTTGTTCAGATCGAACTCCAGCCGCGTGCGCGAGCCGGTCTGGACATTGCGGATTTCCATCTCCTGCA
>CAZIFP010000301.1:0-3470 GCA_964538105.1 uncultured Bifidobacteriaceae bacterium | reverse complement strand
CCGCCGGCGATCATGATTTCCTGGCGCGGCAAAATGAAACGGAAGCACGCGATGGTCTTCAAAATTTCCATCACGGGCAGCGGTTCGCTTTTGGCGAACGGAGTGCCGGGAATCGGATTGAGGATGTTGACGGGCACGACGTTCGCGCCGATGGCCTTCAATTCAAACGCGAGGTCGCAGCGGTCGGCGCGCGTCTCGCCCATGCCGATGATGCCGCCGGAACAAATCTTGATGCCGGCCTTCTTCAGATAGCCGATGGTTTCGAGCCGGTCGTCGAAGGTGTGCGTGGTGCAGGTGTTCGGGAAAAAACGGCGCGAGCTTTCGAGGTTGTGGCCGTAACATTCGAGGCCAGCTTCCTTCAATCGGTCGGCGACTTCCTGTTTTTTGATGATGCCGAGCGAAGCGTCGGGCCGCGTCTTGCCGCCGGCCTTCAGTTCGCGGATGCGGTCGCAGACTTCATCGAGCATCGGGCCTTCGTTCAGACCTTTCCACGCGGCGACGAGGCCGACGGCGGTGACGGAATTTTTATTTGCTTCGTCAGCGGCTTCGTTCACCGGTTCGGGTTCGATGAAACCATATTTCGGCGAGCCGGTCTGGTAATGCGAGGACTGCGAGCAGAAACTGCAATTCTCCGAGCACGCGCCGGCCTTGGCATTGACGATGGAGCAGAGGTGGATTTTGTTGCCCTTGAACTGCTCGCGAATGCGGTTCGCCCACGACAGCAAATCCAGAATGTCGGCGGAGCCTTCGAGGTTGAAGAGCCACGTCGCGTCGTCGCGGGAGATGTGCCCGCCGCCGAGGACGCGGCCGCCGAGGGTGGAAAGTTTCTCGTGATTAGTCGCGTCAACCAGTTTCGCTGTCATGGTTGACAGCATAGTTCGCGGGAAAAATTCCGCAAGCGCGGTTTAATCCATCACCTTGCCGAGAATGTTCTGGCGCGGAACGGGCCCGAAAACGCGGCTGTCGGTGCTGTTGTTGCGGTTGTCGCCCATGACGAAGAATTCGTCCTTGCCCAAGACGAAAAATTCGCTCTCGTTTTTTTCGCAGGCGAAGGTCAGGGTCCTGCCCGGCAGATACGGTTCGTCCAGCGGCTGGCTGTCCACATAAACTTTGCCGTGGTTGAGATAGACCGATTGTCCCGGCAGGGCGATGATGCGTTTGACCACCAGCACGTTGTCCTGCGGATCCTTGAGGGCGACGATGTCGCTCCGGCGCGGCTCACCCTTGACATAAGCCAGCCGGTTTAGCCAGTAGCTGTCGGCATTCTTCAACGTAGGAACCATGCTCTGGCCGTCCACTTGAACTGAAAGGAAAACAAAATGGGTGATCAACTGGTAGCTCACCGACCCCAAGCTGACCAAAACCACCACCATCCCCAATTGCCGCACAAACCGTTTTAGCCACAAACACAAAATCCAGCGGTAGTGCTTAACCAGATAACTGATGGGAAATCCATCTACCTTGAAACCTGCTGTATTTGCCATACCATTTTACAACTCAAAAATTTGTCTTAAAAAAACCGGCGACTGTCTATATTTAAGACACAATGTCCCGTTTGGCAAATTATTTTCAACAAATCTTCAAAGCTGTCAAAATGTTAATTTTCAACAGCTTAATTTATATTGGTTTTCCTTTTGACGAGCGGCTTAATCTGCCGGCAAATGTCGCTCGTAAGAATGGTTGCACTGGCCAACAAATCCGGTTGGCTCTTCAGGCTGTTTGTGAAATCACTGCGGCGGCGGCGAAACTTTTGATGGAATCGCCACATTCAGATACGCGGCAAGCGAGGCAATCTGCATGTCGTTGAGCGGACCGCCTTCGGTGGCTGAAAACGCCGGCATGAGTGAACCGGGTTTGCCGTGAGTGATCCAAGTGCGCCAGAAATCTTCGTTGGTCGGAATCTTGAGCGCGTGCAGATCCGGCACCATCGAGGCGCGGTTTTGCGATTCGTGACAAACACTGCAAACGGCGTCGAATAGCGCCTTGCCGTATTTGCCGTTGCCGGGATAGACATGGCACTTGGCGCAGTCATCGCGGAACACAGCCTGCCGGTCAACCTTGGCGAGGGCTTGGGCGCGGATCCGGTCGGCGTCGGTCATGGTCGGAACCGGCGCCGGCAGGATGTTGATCCGCAAAGTGAGTTTCTTGTTGCCGCGATCAGTTGAAACGTCGACGGTTTTGAAAATCATGCCGTTCTTGCCGGCGAGATTAACGCTGATTTTCATCACGCCGTTCGAGCCGGGTGGAATCGTCCACGGCACCGGCGGCAGTTCGGCGGTGGTGCAACCGCAGGACGGATGCACGGAAAGAATCGTCACCGGGATGGGCGTGATGGAATTGGTGACCGTGACCACCTTGGAGTTTGTCAGAACATGCGGAACCCGGACAATCCGATGGCCCCAAAAACTTGCATTGGTGGCCGTGGTAAAATTGGTGATGTAGGTAAAGTTGGTTGCCAGCCCGGTCTCAATGTTTTGGGCGATGTTGGTGAAACTGAAAACGAACCGGCAGAATCCCTGGCCGTTCGTGGCCTCGGCGGACTTGAGGATCTCGTCCCAGGCAAAAACGCCGTCGGGCATCGGCTCATTGGCATGACTTGTGTCCGGCTTGTAAACTGCCGGCGTCGCCGCCACAGACGAAACGGCCGCCACTCCTGGCACCGGCTTGGCCGTATTTGGTCCCGGCGGTTTTTCCAGCTTCGAGGCGCAACCGAATCCGAGACCCAAGACGCCAGCAGTCAAAACACCCACAACAATCCAATGGCGAACGATATTCATAAATGGATTTTAAGCATAATGACTCGGCACATGATTGACCAGAAACAACTACATCCGGTTCAAAGCGCTCAACACGGCCTTGACTGACGCGAGTTCGATGTTCGTATCCACCCCCGCGCCCCAGCGCAACTTGCCGGCGGCGGATTTGATCTGGATATAGGCAATCGCCGCTGCCGTTTCACCACTGCTCAAGGCATGTTCGCTGTAATTGGCAATTTCAAAACGCGGAATGTCCGCCGTCGTGAAACCGTGGACGAGCGCGGCCAGCGGGCCGTTGCCTTCGCCTTTGAATTCAACCGGTTTTCCGTCACGCAACAATTTTGCGCGGCATTTCACCACGCCGTTTTTGCTTTCCGTTTCAAAACTCTTGAGCGACCAGGGTGAATTACGCTCGACATATTCCTTCCAGAACATCGCCTTCAACTCCGCGCCGCTGACTTCGCGACCAAGCTTGTCCACCGCATCGTTGGCAATCGGGCCGAACTCACGCTGCATGTCTTTCGGCAGCTCGATTCCAAATTCGCTTTCGAGCAAATACGCCACGCCACCCTTGCCGGACTGCGAGTTGACGCGGATGACCTCGCGGTATTCACGCCCGATGTCCGTCGGGTCAATCGTCAGATAGGGCACGTCCCAGTGCGCGCGCTTTTTGTCCTCCCATTCCGCCAAGCCTTTCTTGATGGCATCCTGATG
>CAZIFP010000300.1:0-3480 GCA_964538105.1 uncultured Bifidobacteriaceae bacterium | reverse complement strand
GCGAAGCGCAAGCAACGCGGCACGGAAAACCCCATCGGGTGCAAGGCCAAATAGGAAACCCAGGAGCGGCCCGCTCCGCGTTTCGTGAAAGCGAAACAGGTTTCGGGTATAGGTCGCTCAGACAAATGATTCTCTCCGCCGCAAGGCGCAGACAGAATTCGGCTTACAGCCCTTCCAAAACCACTTTTGATTTACGATTTCCGGGACGTGTCTGTTGGCGAATGGATTCGTAAATCGTATATCGCAAATCGTAAATAAGAGGTTGCTTCAGATTCACCGCTCCGTCGCCGGTGAAAACTTTTTCGGCGACCAAACCGCCGGCTCGCTCAAATTCCCCAGCCGGTCCACGGCGCGGAGGGAAATGGCGTCGGGAATACCGTTGTCCAAATAACTATCCGTCCGGCTCGCGGGGAAAATCTGTGTCGTCCAGATTCCATTCGCGCGGAATTGCAGCAGCCACCACCGCGGCGGTTCGACATTGGCATTTTCCCAGCGTGCGTGCGCGGAATTTTCGCCGGTGTCCACGGTGAGCCGGGGTTTCAACAGCGGCAGCGCGGCAATCCACGGCGAGGCCGGCACGAGTGCGGGCTGCGCGTATTGCGATCGTACGGCGGCATCGAGCGCGGGATTTTCCAGGATGCTGCGCAAGTGATAATGCACCGCGCCGGGATCGCTCCGCTGGCGCGTAATTTGAATCTGATGCGGGATTTCAGCGGCGGAAAATTTTGTGCCGACCGACGAATCAGCGAGCGCGGGCCAGACGTGGCGGCCGTCGGGGTTTTGCGATTCCCACCAGTTGAAGAGCGCTGGAAAACTCTGTTCGCGCGACGCAATTTGCCAGTAAAGCTGCGGCGCGAGATAATCCACCCAGCCGTTGACGAGCCATTTGCGCGAGTCGGCGTAGATTTTTTCGTAGGCGTCCATGCCGGTGATGGGCGGCGGATTTTTTGGGCGCCAGATGCCAAACGGGCTGACGCCGAACTGCACCCAAGGTTTGGCGGTCTTGACGGACTGCGACAGTTTTTGGACGAACCGGTTCACGTTATCGCGCCGCCAGTCGGCCCGGCTCAAACCACTGTTTTCGCCATATTTTCTCCAACTGGGGTCGTCGGGAAAATCAATGTCCTGCCCGGCGTAATTTTTTTCCGGATATGGATAAAAATAATCGTCAATGACCACGCCATCCACGTCGTAGCGTTTTACCACGTCGAGCACGACGGCGAGGGCGCGCGCCTGCGCCTCCGGCTCGCCGGGATCGAGGAGGGTCTGTTTGCCGTAGTGCCGGACGAGTTCGGGATGCGTGCGGGTGATGTGATTCGGCGCGGGCGGCGACTTGGCTTCCGGATGGCCGGCGCGAAACGGGTTGAACCAAGCGTGCAGTTCCAGCCCGCGCCTGTGCGCCTCGGCGATGGCAAGCGCGAGTGGGTCGTAAAATGGTTCGGGTGCGCGGCCCTGAGTGCCGGTGAGATATTCAGTCCACGGCTCGATGGCCGAGGGATAAAGCGCATCGCTCACCGGGCGCACCTGGAAGAATACGGCGTTGAAGTGCAACTGCGCGGCGCGGTCGAGCAGCGAAATCAATTCCGCCTTTTGTTGCGCGACGGGTAGGCTGGGCTTGGACGGCCAGTCAATGTTTGCGACGGTCGCAATCCACGCGGCGCGGAATTCGCGCGGTGGCGATGGCGGAATGATTTTTTGCGCGGGATTTATTTCATCCGCAGCAGTTAAAATCACCGGCAGAAAAAATAAAACGGCGGCAAAAATCTGTTTTTTCCCATTCATGCGTCTGGCAGATGAGACGCAGCAGCGGGGCATTTGGCAACGGTTTTCTTGCGCCATAATATTTGATTGAGATTAGGCATCTTAAATCACCTCATTCGAACCACTCTTGACAAGAGTCTGCTGCTGTGATTTACTTCGCTCGTTGCAGCCGAAATCCGGCTTCCTTCCTGGAGCCGGATGCGGGAGACCCAAAATCCTCAGCAATGGGGACGGGGCGAACGAAGTCAGGCAACTGATTTCAAGGCCACTTTCAAGGCCAAGCCCGACAGCTAATCTCGTAGGCAATTGGAAGGGCGATCCTCTAGCTCCCGCGTGTGCGGGAAACCACGGTCACCCCAAGTAAAACAGTTGCGGCGTTGTCGCGTTCATCGCGGCCGCGTTGCGTGTATTTGTAAAAATATGCTGGACGTGATCTACATCGGCGTGGCGGTCTTGTTTTTTGCGGCGTTTGCGCTTTACGCGCTTGGCTGCGAAAAACTCTAACCAAATCATTTATGGAAAACCTCATTCTCGGAATCATTTCCCTCGCGCTCTGCGTGTATCTCATCGTGGCCATGATCCGGCCGGAAAAATTTTAACCAACAATTATGAACGCCCATCAATGGTTGGAACTCGCGCTTTATCTCGGCGCGCTCATTCTCGTCACCAAGCCGCTCGGGTTGTATCTCAACCGGGTGCTGAATGCCAACGGCCGCACCTGGCTCGACCCGGTGATGCGCCCGCTGGAAAAACTCACCTACTGGATTTTTCGCGTTGACCCGGCGAAGGAGCAGGGCTGGAAACAATACACCTTCGCGATGCTAATTTTCAGCCTCGTGAGCTGTCTTTTCACTTACGCAATTCTGCGCTTGCAACAATACTTGCCGCTCAATCCGCAGCATTTCGGCGCGTTGTCCCAACATCTCGCGTTTAACACCGCCATCAGTTTCACGACGAACACCAACTGGCAGAGCTACGGCGGCGAATCTACGATGTCGTATCTCTCGCAGATGGTCGCGCTGGCCATCCACAACTTTTTTTCCGCCGCCACCGGTATCGCCATCGCCGCCGCGCTGGTGCGCGGCATAGCACGGCATACGGCCACGACCATCGGCAACTTCTGGGTGGATTTGACGCGCATCACTTATTATTTGCTGCTGCCGGTCTGCCTTGTGTTCGCGCTGTTCCTCGTCTCGCAGGGCATGATTCAAAATTTCAAGCCTTACACGACGGCGAAATTGATGGAGTCGCAGACCATTTCCGTCCAGAAAAACGATGCGAATGGAAAACCCGTCGTTGATGCCAAGGGAAATCCGGTGATGGAAAACCAGACGCTCGACACGCAGACGATTGTTCAGGGTCCGATGGCGTCGCAGATGGCCATCAAGATGCTTGGCACCAACGGCGGCGGTTACACGAACGCCAACGCCGCGCACCCGTTTGAAAATCCCACGCCACTCTCGAATTTCTTCCAAATGCTCGCGCTGCTGTGCATCGGCAGCGCGATGACCTATCATCTCGGCCGCGAAACAAAAAATCAAAAGCATGGCTGGGCGGTCTGGACGGCGATGTTTGCGATGTGCGTTGCCGGCGTCGTGGTTTGCTGGTGGGCGGAAGCCAAGGGCAATCCGATTCACCAGCAGCTTGGCGTCGCCGTCGCCGATGGCAACATGGAAGGCAAGGAGGTCCGCTTCGGCATTTTTGATTCCGCGCTGTTTG
>CAZIFP010000299.1:0-3482 GCA_964538105.1 uncultured Bifidobacteriaceae bacterium | reverse complement strand
GTCGTTCAATCCAGATCAATTCGACGCTTGAAAAATGAAGCCTGAAACTCGAAACTGCGCTTATATGCCGTTGCCGCCGGATTATCACATGCACACGCCGCTCTGCCGCCACGCCACCGGCGAGCCCGTGGACTACGCGCGCCGCGCCGTCGAACTCGGCCTGACGGAAATCGGTTTTTCCGACCATTCGCCGATGCCGCAGGATGACTTTGACAACTGGCGCATGTTCGACCGGCAGCTCGACGAATATGTCGCCAAGATCCAGCTTGCGCAAAAAGAATTTCCGCAGCTCACCATCCGGCTTGCACTGGAGGTGGATTATCTTCCCGGCCATGAGAAATGGATCCGCCAACTCGCCAAACGGCATCCGTGGGATTATCTCATCGGCTCGGTGCATTACGTTTCCGATTCGTGGGACATTGACAATCCGGCGAAGCTGTCCGAATGGAAAAAACGCGATGCCTTCGAAGTGTGGCAGATTTATTTCGAGCGGCTCACACTCGCGGCGAGTTCGAAACTGTTCAACATCATCGGCCATGCAGATCTGCCGAAGAAATTCGGCATCCGGCCCGCGCAAAGCTGCCGGCCGCTTTACAACAATTTTATTCTCGCCGCGGCCGAGGCCGGCTGCGCCATCGAACTGAACACCGCCGGCCTGCGGAAGGATTGCAAGGAAATTTATCCCTGTGCCGAGCTGCTGGACCTCGCGTTCCGCAGAGCCGTGCCCATCACGTTCGGTTCCGACGCGCACGCGCCGGCGGAGGTCGGAATGAATTTCGCCGAGGCGGTTGAGCTCGCCCGGAGCGCCGGTTACCGGGAAACTTGCCGCTTCACCCGCCGCCAGCATGAATTCATCCCCATCTGAAATGAGCATCGCGTTCGCCGGGGGGAAAAAATTCATGCTCATCTGCCTCGCGCTGGCGCTGGTGACGGCGGCGCTGTATTGGCCCATCACCCGCAACGGATTTGTGAATTTTGACGACGACCAGTATGTCGTCGGCAACACGCATGTCACAACCGGACTGACGTGGAGCAATGTCGTCTGGGCCTTCACAACTGGCGAGGCGGCCAACTGGCATCCGCTCACTTGGATGTCGCACATGCTGGACTGCAATCTTTACCAACTGAATCCCGGCGGGCATCACCTGACGAACCTGCTGTTCCACGTCGCCAACACGCTGCTGCTGTTCCTGCTGCTGAACCAGATGACCGGCGCAACCTGGCGCAGCGCGTTCGTCGCGGCGTTTTTCGCCTGGCATCCGCTGCACGTTGAGTCGGTGGCGTGGGCTTCCGAACGCAAGGACACGTTGAGCACGTTTTTCTGGCTTCTGACGCTGATGGCTTATGCGCAATATGTGAAATGTAACAAGTGGCGAGTGACAAGCGACAAGGCCGTCGCGTTACCCGGCACCCGGCACCCGGCACTTTTTTACGCGCTGGCGCTGATTTTTTTTGCGTGCGGCCTGATGAGCAAGCCGATGGTAGTCACGCTGCCGTTCGTGCTGTTGCTGCTGGATTTCTGGCCGCTCAATCGAATTCAGAATTCAGAATTCAGAATTCAGAATTTAAAAATTTTGCTGCTGGAAAAAATTCCTTTCTTCATTCTCGCGGCGGCGGGCAGCGCAGTGACATTCCTCGTTCAAAAAACTGCCGGGGCGATGTGGGCGACAAGCTGGGCCACGCGCCTTGAAAATGTCGTGCTCGCCTATGTCCGTTATATTTCCAAGTTGTTTTGGCCGCAGGATCTCGCCATCGTCTATTCCTATCCGAACCGCTGGCCGGCCCTGCTGGCGGTGGGTGCGGCGTTGCTGCTGCTAACGTGGACCGCGCTTTCGGTTTATCGCGCCCGGCAATATCCGTATCTGCCAGTTGGCTGGTTCTGGTTTCTCGGCACGCTGGTGCCGACCATCGGCCTCGTGCAGGTCGGCGCGCAATCCATCGCCGACCGTTACACCTACATTCCCAGCATCGGTTTTTTCATCGTCGTGGTGTGGGGAGCGTGCGATCTCGCACGACGCTGGCCGGAGAAGGGAAAATTTCTCCCGCTCGCCGGCGGCTTGGCGCTCATCGGCTGTCTCGGTGTGACAACAATCCAGATCGGCTACTGGCAAGACAGCGAGAAACTGTTCCTGCACGCCATCGAGGTGACGACTGATAATTACGTCGCGGAGAACTGCCTTGGCAAGGCGTTTGAAAAGGAGGGCCGGAACGACCGCGCACTGGTGCTTTACACCGATGCGGTCAAAATCGCGCCGCACTACCCGCAGTCGCAGTTCAATTTGGCGATCTGCCTGCTGGCCTTCGGCAAAACCAACGAGGCGCTCGAACACCTGCGGGCCGCCGCCGCGCTCGAACCGCACGACCCTGACATCCAATACGATCTGGGCGTTTATTTTTCACAGCACGGCAGCCCGGACGACGCTGCGCGCGGATTTCAGGCCGCGCTGGCCGACCGGCCGGATTTCCCCGAAGCACAAACCGCGTTGGGTTTGTTGCTGGTGCACCAGGAAAAAATTGCCGAGGCCATTCCGCATTTCGCCGTGACCGTGCGACTCAAGCCCGGCGACCCGGACGCGCGCTTCAATCTCGGCTTGGCGCTGCTGGACAACCATCAGCCCGCCGAGGCCGCCGTCCAGTTTGCCGAGGAACTCCGGCTCACGCCCACAGCGACCAAGGCCCATTTCCGACTCGCACAGGCGTTGCAGCAGCAAAACCTGTTTGCCGAGGCGGTGGTTCATTACCGCGAAGCGTTGCGCCTGACGCCGGATTTTCCCGATGCGAAAGCCGCGCTCGACCAGATTCTCGCGGCGCATCCCGAGCTAAAAACCAGCGAACCGCTCGACACCGCCAGGTGATTCTGGAAAACTCCGCGCCGATGAAACAAGCTATCGTCACTCTCGACATGGAAGGCGTGCTGACGCCGGAAATCTGGATCGCCGTCGCCGAAAAAACCGGCATTCCGGAACTGCGCCGCACCACGCGCGACGAACCGGATTACGACAAGCTGATGAACTACCGCATCGGCATCCTCGACCGGCACGGCATCAAGCTCTCGCACATCCAGGAAGTTATTGGCACATTGAGTCCGTTGCCCGGCGGAAAAGAATTCCTCGATGAACTGCGCTCCATCGTGCAGGTAATTATTTTGTCCGATACGTTTGAGCAGTTCGCACAACCGCTGTTGAAAAAGTTGAACTGGCCGACGCTATTCTGCCACCGGCTGATCGTCGAGAACGACCGCATCGCCGGCTACCAGTTGCGCCAGCCGAACCAGAAGCAGAAATCCGTCGCCGCGCTGAAGTCGCTGAATTATCACGTCATCTCTGCCGGCGATTCCTATAACGACACCGCCATGCTCATCGAGGCGAATGTCGGCTTCCTCATCCACGCGCCGGAAAAGGTGAAGCAGGAATTTCCGCAGTTCAAGGCCGTCGAGTCGCACGCAGACCTGTTGAAACTCATCAAAGGAGCGCTGTAAATGC